>JAICVT010000068.1 GCA_025935235.1 Ktedonobacterales bacterium
AGCGCGACGACTAGCAGCATCGTGAATCGCTGACGCTTCATTCGGTTCATCCTCCCTGGCTCGTTCACGCGCATCGCAGGCATCGTGGACGCGCATCTGAGCGCGCCGCCGGCAAGCCGCTCCCTCCAATCAGACGGTTCCGCTAGCGGCATTTTACGCCATGCGGGGCTATGCGGAGCTGCACGGAGATGTGCGAAACGATGCTGACAATTCAAAGCGGGCAGTGCGCAATCTGGCATGCGTTCTGCGCGGGCCAGGCTTGCGCTCATGGTCCCCCCATGCGTCGAGATCGCGTTCATCACGCCGCCAGACAATGCTGTCGGGGCGACGCCGTGAACGCGATACTTTGCCCCAAGTGCCTCTGGGGCGCGCCTCGATCTTCCCTCACCGTGGCCCGCCGCTATCCGCAGCCGAGCGCGTGCGCCAGACGCTGGCGCGCTCACCAGGCTACCAGCGATCAGGCGTCCGGTGGGGCCGGGTGTCCTCCTCCAGCGGTGAGCGCGCGGACCACGCCGAAGATGCGGGCGATGTTGGCACGGCGGCGGCTCTGCGCCGCGAGCGCCAGAAAACGACGCCTCCGATGCCGCCTCCCACGACGAGCAGCGCGACCAGTGCGGCCAGCAGCCAGCCTAGAGCGCCGCCAAGAGGCGATGCGGTCGCCGAGAGCGCTACCTGCCCGCCGCCAGGCGTAGCGGTCGCTGATGGCATGGCGCCGCCGGGCGTGGTTGCGGAGGCGGTAGCTGAGGAGGCGATAGTCGAGGTAGCTTTCGGCTGCGCTGGCGAGCCGCCTCCGCCGGAGCCACCTGCGCCACTGGGAATCGCTGGATTGGTCAGCGGGAATGTAATGATCTGGTCGGCGTAGTGGGTGTCGCCGAAGTAGTGGACATCAATCTTTGTCGCGCCGCCCAGATTGGGGATCGGGCCAAAGGTGATCGCCGCAGCGCCGCGCGAACTGATGCTGATCGAGTTCGTGTAATACACGGTGGACACGCCCACCGTGATGTTGAACTGTCCCGTCGGCGTGGGCAGGCCGGACGCAGGCTGAAACACGATGTACATCTGGGTTGCGTGGTTTGGCGTGAGGGTGGTCGGATTGGTGTAGAGTCGCACGCCACCCAGCGCGCTCATATCGCTCACGGTATAGTAGTTGGAGCCAGACGACGCCTGACCTGCCGCGTAATAGGGCGTCCCAGAGAACGAACATGTTATCTCATAGGAGCCGAGAACCGACGGCGCTGTAACCGTCATGTTCCCGTTGCTGTCGGGTTGCAGGTTTTGATAGGTGACAGCGCCTGGCCCGACAAAACTCACTGTCGCGGTCCCATCGGTCCACGCGAACGGCACATTTGGATCGATGTGTGTGGCGTTCAGCCCTACTGTGATCGGCTGGCCCACCTTGATCTGGGTCCCACCACTGACTGTCGCGGCGCCACATGTCAGTCCGAGCGAGATCTTGGTAATTGTGAAGGCGATCTGATTGCTCGTGGTGATCGTACCTGCCGTCGTATCGGTGACGGTTGCCATTGCGGTGCGCGCGCCGATCGCAATAGACGCTCCCGTCGTCGTATACCCACCGTTGTACGGATAAAAGCTCACAGTGAGCCGGTCTGAACTGACTAACTGATTGGGCAAGGCGAGCGCCTGCCCATTATCAAAATTCACCAGGGCAGTGAGTGTGTCATTTTGCGGCAGCGGCGCCGCCAGCGTCAGGACCGCAGTGAACTTCGGAAAGGTATAGCTGTCGTCATACTGGAAGCTCGTGCCGTTGAGCGACAGATCAAGCGAGCTACCGTTGGCGCCTGCGCTGGCGCTATGCCGCGCGTTCGCGTGCGCGGGCGACGCCACAACCGCCGAGCAGGCGAGCATCAGGCTGAGCATCAGCGCCGCCATGCAGGTGAGTCGCTGGAGGCGATGGATTGGGCGCATCGGTCAACTGCTCCTGTAAAGAGACATCGTGAGTGGCGGACGCCCACAGCGACCGTGCAGCTGCGATCGGCGCCAGTATAGCAAATCGTCAGTGAAGAGGCAAGCCTGCGGCGAGCCTGCGTCGTGGCCCGCCGTGTGCGACGCGCCCAGCGCGTGGTATCGTGAACGCACGGCAGGCAATCAACGGGGAAAGGAAGCGGTATGAGTCAGGCGAGCGGGCGACCCGGCGGCTATCTCCCGCTGGGGCGGATGGAGGCGCGCGGCGCGAGCGTTGGCGATGATGGCGCGCGTGAGTGGCGTTTCGTGGCGGACGCTGAGGGCGCGGAGGAGGTGGAGGGAATGGAGGCGTGGGTGGCGCTGCTCGCCGAGGACACCGTGCGGGTGCGCCTGCTGACCCCTGGCGCCACACCTCCAGCCTCGTGGGCCGTGGCCCGCTCGCACTGGGACGCCGTCACGGTCAACGAAACGCCGGGCGCATTGGGCGGGCTGACGCTGGCGACTGGCGCGCTGGCCATCGAGATCGGCGCCGACCCGCTGCGGCTGGCGCTGCGCTGGCCCGATGGCGCGTCCTTCGCCGAAGATGACGCGGCGCGCGGGATGGGCGCCGTGCCCCCGCTCGACCGCGTCTCTGCGCCTGATCCGCGCCTGCCGCCGGGGAGCCTGCGCTGCTACAAGCGGCTGGCGCTAGGCGAGCGCGTGATCGGCGCGGGCGAGCGCACCGAGCCGCTCGACAAGCGCGGCGCGAGGCTGACCTTCTGGAACGTTGATCCAGACCACCCGCACGGCCCCACGACCGGAGCCATGTACTCCTCGATCCCCTTCTGGATTACCCTGCGGCCCGATGGGCGCGCCTGGGGTCTGTTCATGGATTCGGTGACGCGCTCAGACCTCGACGCGGGCGCGAGCGATCCCGCGCTGCTGAGCTTTGGCGCCCTTGAGGAGACGCTGACGTACTACCTCTTGGCTGGCCCCACGCCCGCCGATGTGCTACGACAGTACACCACGCTGACCGGGCGCATGCCGCTGCCACCGCGCTGGGCGCTGGGCTATGGCCAGTCACGCTGGAGCTACAGCCCAGAGGCGTATCTGCGCGAGGTGGCGGAGGGCCTGCGCCAGCGCGGCATCCCCTGCGACCACCTCTGGCTCGACATTGACTACATGGATGGCTACCGCGTCTTCACCTGGAGTCCGACGCGCTTCCCGCAGCCGAAAGAGCTGCTGGACGAGCTGCGCGCCGCCGGCTTCAAGGTCGTCGCGATCATTGATCCCGGCGTGAAGGCCGACCCGACTGATTCCACCTTCGCCGATGGCGTGGAGCGCGACAACTTCGTGCGGCGGCCCGATGGCTCGCTCTACACTGGCTCGGCGTGGCCGGGGGTCAGCGTCTTCACAGACTACAGCCGCGCCGAGGCGCGCGCGTGGTGGGGCGAGCGCCATCGCCCGCTGCTGGACGCTGGCCTGGCGGGCATCTGGGACGACATGAACGAGCCAGGGCTGACGGACTACTTCACTCCCGGCGCTGGCACAGAGCACGGCGACACGATGGCGCCCGACGCGCTGCACTTTCCGCTTGGCCTCGACGGCCCTCCGCTGCCGCACGCGCGCTTCCACAATGCCTATGGCATGCAGATGGCCCGCGCGACCCGCGAAGGGCTGGAGCGCCTGCGCCCCAACGAGCGCGCCTTCGTGCTAACGCGTTCCGGCTATGCCGGCATCCAGCGCTACGCCGCGATGTGGACCGGCGACAACAGCAGCATCTGGGAACACCTGCGGCTGGGGCTGCGGATGTGCCTGAGCGTCGGCATGTCGGGCCAGCCATTCATCGGCTTTGATAGCGGCGGCTTCTTCGAGTCGTCCAATGGCGAGCTGCTGGCGCGCTTCATGCAGCTAGGCGCGCTCTGCCCGTTCTATCGCAATCACAGCGCGCTGGGCACACCCGCACAGGAGCCGTGGGCGTTTGGCATGCCGTGGGAAGCGATCTGCCGCGAGGCCGTGCGCCTGCGCTATCGCCTGCTGCCCTATCTCTACACGCGCTTCGAGGAGGCCAGCCGCACGGGCGCGCCGGTGATGCGACCGATGCTCTACGGCTACCCCGACGATGATACGGTCGCGGGGATTGAAGACCAGTTCCTGCTGGGCGCCGATCTGCTGGCCGCGCCGGTATTGCTGCCACAGCAATATCAGCGCGACGTGCGCTTCCCCTCCGGCGCCTGGCGCGACTGGGGCAGCGGCCAGCGCTATCTCGGTCCGGTCAGCGCGCAGGTCGAGACGCCAGTGGATGTGTCGCCGCTCTATCTGCGCGAGGGCGCCATCATTCCGCTGGGCGAGGTGATGCAGTATGTTGGCGAGGTCGCGGAGGAGCCGCTGACGCTGGTCTGCGCGCTGGGCCCGGAGGATGACGCGCGGGCAGCGGGCGAGCTGTATGAGGATGACGGGGTCAGTCGCGAGTTCGAGCGCGGCGCCTGGAGCCGCACTCGCTTCACCGCCGAGCGCGCCGGGCAGCGCGTCACCGTGCGCGCCGAGCGGCCAGCAGGCGCCTATCGCCCGGCGCGCGGCGTCGTGACAGTGGAGTTGCGTCTGCCGCTGCGCGAGTTGACGGCCAACGCGCCGCGCCCAGAGATTCAGGCGGCGCGCGTGGATGGTCTGCCGCTGGAGGGCGTGCGGATGGAGCGCGTCAATCGCCGCTACGAGACGCTGTTGCGGGTTACGCTGGGCCAGACCGAGGCGCCGTTCACGCTGGAGCTTGATCTGGCGTGACGACGAGCCGGACCGTGGCGAATCACGGTGGTAAGACGGAAAGCGCCCCTCTCGCACGAGAGGGGCCTGGGTACCGCGTGAATGAGTGAGTCCGAGCGGAAAATCGCTCCAGCGGGCTAGCCGCTGATTACCGCCTCCATTTCGTGATGGCGGCTGGAGCCACCGCCCTTGCGGCCAGCCATGCGCGCCTCATCGCTGGTCCACTCGTGAGCGGAGCCGTGTTCGTGCGCCGCCCGGCCACCCTTACTGGCGATTTCTCGCTGTTTCTTCGGGTCCATCGCCGCGAATCCTCTGCGACGCCCCTTGCGTTCATGCGCCATAGCGCCATCCTCCTGATCGCCCGGCGACTGCGGCAGACGTGACATGCGCGTCCGCGGCGCTCCGTCGTTGACCGCTCGCCCACGCACCCACGGCGCCACTTAACCGAGCTGGCGGCGAGCGCGACGTGATTGCGAGCGTGGCCGCGCTGGCGGAATGGCGCTGGGTCGCTGGCGTCAGCGCCGCGCTGCGTGGTAGCATGCCGTGGAAGGTCCATCCCAACCGCGCATGGCCGCCAAGCGGCGCTGCGCTACGGTAGCGTGTCGCCCCCTTCGAGGTGAAGCGGCGGGCGCACGCCGAATAAGCGAGCGCGCTCCCCACTACATCGTCTGCCAGGATTGGCGCGCTCCGCCTCAAGGGGACAGGGTCATGGCAAACAATGGCGGTCGGTCGAAGGGTGGCGGCGCCAGCTCCCCACCACGTCGTATCCAGGAGACAGTCACTCTTTCCGGGCTGACGATCGGCGAAGGGGAGTGGCTGGCTCGACATACCCCCGGTCTGGTCGGCTCGTCGCAGGCTGGCCAGGACGCCATCTGCGTGCGCGACATCGCCCTGCGCTACCGGCCAGGGCGGCTCGGCATCGCCGATGCCCTCGATGCGACGGAGGAGATCTTTGCGCCCTTCGCGGCGGCGGGCGCCACCATCGAGCCGCGTCACCGCTGGGAGATCGTGGACGACGAGGACGAGGGGCTGACGCTGACCGCCAACGGCTCGCCGCGCAGCTTCGCCGAGGCGATGCGCCTGCACCAGCTGCGCGCCAAGCGCATGCCCGACCACGTTGACCTCTCGGTGGACGCCGTGCTGGTCGTTGACGCCGCCGCCGATGATCTGGCCGCCGCCGCGCTCTTCTGGCTGGCGCTGGCGCTGCCCAACCACGACTGGTGAGACGGCGCGCCGCCGCTCCGCTTCCCTCCCCACACCTGCTATGATGGCGTGGTACAATGCGCTGCGGTCAGAAACAGGCAAGCGGCGCAGGCGGCGCACTGTGTGTCAGAGAGGAGCAAGCGATCGTGCGCGTGATGATCTGGGCCGACATGGAGGGCATGGCAGGCATCGAGGTCTGGGAGCAGGTCAGTGGCGGCATGCCGCAGTACGCGGAGGGGCGCCGACTGATGACCGGCGAGGTCAACGCGGCGGTGCGTGGCGCGAAAGCGGCGGGCGCGACCGAGGTCATCGTGGTGGATTGCCACGGCGCGGGCGGCTCGTATAGCTTCAAGACGCTGATCCCCGACCAGCTGGAGCGCGGCGCGACCTACGTGCTGGGCTATCCGTGGCTGCGCTATATCGAGCCGATGCAGGCGGGCGAGGTAGACGCCTGCCTGCTGGTGGGCGCGCACGCGATGGCTGGCACGGCGGATGGCGTGCTCTGCCACACCGTCAGCAGCGAGGCCTGGTACAACGCGCGCATCAACGAGACGCTGGTGGGCGAGAGCGGGCTGGAGGCGGCGGTCTTTGGCGCGTTCGATGTGCCCATCGTCTTCGTGGCTGGCGATCGCTCGACCTGCAAGGAAGTGACCGATCTGCTCGGCCCGAAGCTCATCACCGCCGAGACCAAAGTGGGGCTGGGACGCTTCTCGGCGCGCAGCCTGGGCCATGCCGACGCCTGCGACCTGATCGAGACGCGCGTGCGCGAGTCGCTGGAAAACCGCGACTGGCCCGCCCCCTGGAAGCCCGCCCAGCCCCTGACCTTCACCGTGGAACTGGCCTCGCCCGACCACGCACAGTCCTACATTGGGCGGCCCGGGCTGGAGGTTGTCAACGCGCGCACGGTCATCGCGCGCGGCGCGCCTGACCAGAACTTCTGGCAGGTCTGGGACAACTTCTGGTATCGTCACTGATCGGCCCGGCAGCCCTCTCCCCAGCCTTCTCCCCTTGGGAGAGGGAGCAGGGCGTTTCTGTTCCCGCTCGTTCAATATCAGTGATGGCCGCGACTTCCTCATCACCACGCCAGGAGCAGACATGACGACCGAAGAGCCAGACGAGCAGCCAGACGCCCAGCCCATCAGCCCAGATGACGATATGGAGGGCGGCGAACTCTTCCCCGGCCCCACGCGCCACCTGTACATCGTGCGCCATGGCCAGTACATCCACGGCGGCCCGCCCGACTACGATGGCCCGCTGACCGAGCTGGGGCAGCGCCAGGCGGCGTTCGTCGCGGCGCGGCTGGCGAGCCTGCCGATCAGCGTGATCCATTGCAGCACGCTTCAGCGCGCCCGCGAGACGGCGGCCATCATCGCTCAGCGGTTCCCTGGCGTGGAGACGGTCCACTCGCCGCTGCTCTGTGAGTGCGTGGCAAGTGTGCCGCCGCTGGTCGAAGACTACCTGGAGCAGCATATTTCCGCGCACGAGTTGATCGAAGGGCCGATCCAGGCGCGTGCGGCATGGGAAACGTATTTTCAGCCGCCGAGTCCCGGCGCAACGGAGGACGTGAGCGAGATCGTCGTGTCAAGCGGCAACCTGATCGGTTATCTGGTCGGCCAGGCGCTCGGCGCGCCCGCCGACGCCTGGATTCGCTGCGACATCCAGCACTGCGGGCTGACCGAGATCACCATCAAGCGCACACGCGGGACACTGCTGCTACGCCACAACGACATTGGCCACCTGCCGCCGGAGATGCGCACGTTCGTGTGACGCGATGATCCACGCACACTACCGCTTGCCCTCTACAGTGTAGGGTAGCCATATTGGGCGGGGTTGGCCTCGAAGAGCGCCTTGCAGTCCGCTGAGCAGAAGTAGAGCGTGCCGATGCCCTGCTCGTTGACGGGGGCGGCCAGCGTATTGTTGGCCGCGCGCTTGTCTACCAGCATGCCGCAGACGGGATCGCGCGCCACATTCGGATCGTGTTCGTTGAGCGCCTGTGGATTGGGATTCAGCGCGTTCTGCACCTCGGCGTCATTGGAGTCTGTCATGGCTTCTCATCTCCTTGCGGCAAACACAATCCGGTGGCGCGCATCGCGCCCGCAGGTGGTTGTCAGCAGAGATGGCGCCAACGCCCCCGATCATCCGTGATCGCTGAAGTGACTGCTGTGGGCGACGCAGGCGATGAGACGGAGATGAGATGGCAAAACCCTGGTGAGCGAAAGCATCCGCTCGCCAGGGTGTCCCGCCTGGCTTGGCAAACTGCACGGGACAGGGGACGTTCCGTGAGGTCGCCCCCACGGCATAGGCCAGTGTGTCCTGAGGGCCAGTATACCGCCGCAGCGCCCGCCGCCGAAAAGCTCGGTGGCAGGCGGCGTGGCGCTCCCTCTCCTCGCGAGGAGAGCGGGCTGGGGGTGAGTTTCCCGGCAGCGCTTACCTCATCACCTCCGCGCGCATGTGGAGCGCTACCACCGCGGTGTCGCTCACTTGAGGTCAGCGCGCGGAATGAGCCTCACACCGAGGTCGGGAACCCGCGTAAAATCCGAATCTGTTGTGACAATCTCTAGCTCATGCTCCAGCGCGGAAGCGGCAATCAACGTATCAATGTCGCCAATCAAACCAGCGCCATAGGGTTGTCGGAGGGAGCGGCGCAACGTTGCATAGCGCTCAAGGATTGCGTATGTGAGTGGAAAAGGATAGACACGCTGAGACAGCAGCCCACGCAATAGGCCAAGATGATGCGCATACGCTGTGTCGCTGAGTCTCTGCAAATATTCAACCACTTCACCGTACACGACAATGCTGGTGGCCGCCTCATCGGCGGCAATCCACGGATCCACCACCGCAACGACCTTGGATCGCCCTCTGAGGTAGGCCGTAAGGATGTTCGTATCTAACAGATACCGACTCATTCCTCATCAAGCCAGCGTAGTTGCTCCTCTACCGGAGGGGTTGGCGGAGACGCATGCCGAATTTGGTCGAGTGTCTCTGCCTCGTCGTCGTCAGGCAGATCGCTCCAAACGCCTGCGTAGTTTCCGAGGACTATACCACTCTGCGCCTGTTCTAACGCTTGCTCGATTAACTCGGCGATACGCCGCTGTACTGCTTCAGGCTGTTGTTGTACGCGCTGAACCAACTCGCGCAATTGATCAACCATAGGAAATTCTCGCTCCCAGCCTTCTCGAACCCTCACGTCTGTTATACCACGTCGCCCGCCGTCGAATAGCTCGGCGGCGGGCGGCGCTGCATCTCCCCTCTCTCGCACAGCGGGGGAGGGGCTGGGGATGGGGGTGCGCTACTCGCGGATGCGGCGCGCGGGCAGCGGGCGCACCAGCGGCTGCGTGCCGTTCAGGCTCTCCTCCTTGCGGCGCGGCACACGCTGCGTCACCAGGAAGCTCGGCGCGCGCGCCAGGTCCTGCATCGGCATGTTGATGTCTTTGCCGAAGCGATTGTAGAACGATAGCTCGAAGTTCGGCGTCTCGCCTAGCGCGCCGTGCGGGCAGACCTCCACGCAGTCGCCGCAGAAGATACAGCGGTCCAGCGCGAAGTCCCAGCGCACCAGCTCGCGCTCGGCCATCATCAGCGAGCCAGTCGGGCAGACCTGCACGCAGGCTCCGCACGACACGCAGTCGGTCGCGTGCAGCGACATATTGAATGGCGTCGAGACGATGGTATCGAAGCCGACGCCAAACATGCCGTAGCAGTTCGGGCCGATCACATCGTGGCAGACGCGCACGCATTGCGTGCAGTTGATGCACTTGTTCGGGTCGCGCAGGATGAAGCTGTGCGACATATCGAACTCGTAGTCGTGGTAGTCGGCTGGCTCACCGTCGTGGAAGCGGTTGTTCTCCAGGTCATACTCGATGCTGTACTTCTGCAGGTCGCACTGGCCAGCGGCTGGACAGGCGCACTGGAGGCAGCGCGCCGACTCGCGCTGCGCCTGCTCCGCCGTGTAGCCCAGCTCGATCAGGCGGAAGTTGCGCTTGCGGTCCTCATAGGGCAGCATTGGCATCTTGACCTTAGGCTCGACTGGCTTGTAGGGGACGATGTCGAACAGGTCGGGCTTGCGCTCCTCGGCCTCGATGCGCCGCGAGACGACCGTCATATCTTCGCCGCGCAGGTAGGCGTCAATCGAGCGGCCAGCCAGCTTGCCCTGCGCGACGCCCTCGATGATGGTCGCCGCGCCGATCTGGCAGTCGCCGCTGGCGAAGACGCCCTTGCGCGCGGTCATGAAGTTGTAGGGGTCCGTCTCGACGGTCTGGCGCTTCGTCCACTTCACGCCCGACTCCGCTGGCAGCACGGCCTTGTCGGGCTTCTGGCCATACGCCGGGATCACCGTGTCACAGGGGATGACGTACTCGCTGCCAGGGATTGGCACCGGGCGGCGGCGGCCAGAGGCGTCCGGCTCGCCCAACTGCATGCGCTGAATCTCGATGCCAGTGAGTTGATCGCCATCGAACTTCAGCGCGGTCGCCGCGCCGAAGAGCTGCAAGTCCGTGCCCTCGTTCTCGCCGTCCTCGACCTCCTCGGAGGTCGCCGACATCTCAGCGCGGCCACGGCGATAGACCGTATGCACCTTGGCGCCGATGCGCAGCGAGGTGCGCGTGCAGTCGAAGGTAGTGAAGCCGCCGCCCAGCACGACCACCTCTTTGGTGTCATCCACCGGCACCGGGAAGCCCTGCGTCTTGTCCATCAGATAGGCGATGGCGTTGACGACGCCGGGGTTATCCTCGCCATCCAGGCCCAACTCGTTCGAGGTCCACGCGCCGATCGCCAGCAACACCGCGTCGAACCCCTCTTTGAAGAGGTCGTCAATCGTGAAGTCGCGGCCCAGCTTGACGTTGTACTGCACGTCTACGCCCAGCTTCCAGACGCCGTCGAACTCCTTATCCACCATGTCCTTCGGCAGACGATACTCCGGGATGCCATAGCGCAGCATGCCGCCCGCCTGCGGCATCATATCGAAGGTCTTGACGTAGTGGCCCTTCAGCGCCAGATAGTAAGCAGCGGTCAGCCCGCTCGGCCCGGCGCCGATCACGGCCACCTTCTTGCCGGTGGGAGCCTCCTGCACCCAGGGCGTCGGCGGATCCTCGATAACCTGCTCGGCGGCAAAGCCGTGCATGCGGCAGATGGCGATCTCTTCTTCCACCAGCCCACGGCGGCAGACCTCCTGGCAGGGGGCCGGGCAGGTCAGGCCGAGGATATAGGGGAACGGCAGCACTTCCTTCACCAGCCGCGCCGCCTCGCGGTTCTGCCCCTTGGCGATCAATTCCAGGTAGCCAGGGATGTCAATGTGCGTCGGGCAGCCGACCTGGCACGGCGGCTGGCAATAGGCGTTGTGGTCCGACAGCATCATCTCCAGATTGGTGCGGCGGATGTGCGTCAGGCGATCAGACTTGGTGCGCACGACCATGCCCGGCGTGGCCGCCGTGTTGCACGAGGGCAGCGGGCGGTCGGCGCCGTTGATCTCCACCAAACACATGCGACAGGCCGAGGTGGGTTCCAGCTTGTCGTCGTTGCAGAGATTCGGGATGTCCAGAATCCCGTTCTCCATCGCCACGCTCAGGACCGTCTGCCCCTCATACGCCTGCATCGTGCGCCCGTCAACCGTGATGTCGAATGACGGCTGCCCGTGCTCATCGCGCTTGAAAGGCTGCTGCCCCTGGGGGGCCGTGGCGTCATTGCGTATCGTGACAGCCATATCTTCCTCGTCTCTGCCAGTGAGCCGACTCAGGATGTGCCCGGCTCATGCCCGGCTCATGCCCGACTCGTGGATCGCCTATCGTCTCGCCCGTTGTGTCATCTAGCGTTCGGCGCGGTCTAGAGGACGTGCTTCGTCGCGTAGCGATGCGCCCGCACAGGCTCGCATGTGCCGGTTGGGCAACGTCCCTCCAGATGCGCGGTGAAGTCATCCGCGAAGTATTGCATCGCCGTCACGATGGGATGCACGGCGTTGACGCCGAAGCCGCAGAGCGAGCCATCTGGGATGTACTGCGAAAACTCCGTCAGCACGGTCAGGTCGTTCTGCGTTCCCAGCCCACTGATGATGCCCTCCAGCAGCCCGGCCACCCGCTTGACGCCGACACGGCACGGCACACACTTGCCGCACGACTCTTTCGAGAGGTAGGTCGCGCGCTCCATCGCCCAGTGCGCCATGCAGGTGTTGGCGGGCAGCGCCTCGATTACCCCCGCGCCGACGATGGCGCCCAGCTCTTGCAGCGACTCGAAGTCGAAGGGAGTATCGAGCTGCGCCAGTGGCAGCGCGCCACCCTCCATGCCGCCGACCACGACCGCGCGGGCCGTCGCCTCGCTGACCTCGACGCGCGCATCGCGCAAGGCCTGGGCCAGGGTCGCGCCAAACGGCAGTTCGACCAGCGCGCCGGTCGTCTGGCCGGGCGCCAGCACCGTCAGCAGCTTCGCGCCGCTGGTCGTCTGCGAGCCGGTCGCCTTGAAGGCCTGCGCGCCGCGCGCGATGATGGTGGGCAGATTGGCCAGCGTCTCGGCGTTTTGCACGAGCGTCGGCTGCGCATACAGCCCCACCTCGGTGGGATACGGCGGGCGCTGCTGGGCTTTCATCGGGCGGCCCTTGATGATCTCCAGCATGGAAGTCTCTTCGCCGCCCATGAAGCCGCGCTCGACGCCCACGGCGGTGATCGCCAGCGAGAAGCGCGAGCCGAAGATGTTGCGGCCTAGCGCGCCCTGCTCCACCGCCTCGCGTAGCGCGGCCTGCGCCGTCTGGGCGGCTGGCTCGCGCGTGCTGCGCAGGTAGAGGAAGGCTTCGGTCGCGCCGACCGCGTAGGCCGCCAGGGCGATGCCCTCCAGCACGGCGTGCGGGTTGCGCTCCAGCAGCGCCTGGGCCGCCAGCGAGCGCGTGTCAGCGTCGTAGGCGTTGCAGACGACGTAGCGCTGGCCTTCCTGAGCCTGGGCGTTGGCCACCAGTGACATCTTGCTGGCGGCGGAGACGCCCGAGCCGCCGCGCCCACGCAGGCCCGCCGCCTGAACCTCGGCGATGATGTCGGCGGGCGACATCTGGCCGAGCGCCTGACGCAGCGCCTGGTATCCGCCCTGCTGCGTATAGGCCGCGTAACTGGTGAGCGCCGCTTTGCCGTCGGCGACCAGGAGGCTCGTGGAGGAATCAGGCACGTTGGGCTCTCCTGTGATTGATGCTGCCATACTTGCCACGGGTCGAGGGTGAGGGTCCGCGCTCCACCTGATCGTCGCGCAGCACGCCCGGCGTCGCCGCCTTGGCGGGGACGAACTGGTGGCTGGCAGTGATGATGCCGAAGAGGTCGCTGATATCCACGCCCCAGCGCTCGACCACGCGCCAGGCCACCTGCAGCGGCATGCCGCCATAAGCCGTCATCAGCTCGTCGAGCGTCTGGGTCAGATTCCAGGCGTCGAGCGAGGCGTGATCGAGGATCGCGTCGGCCTGCGTCAGATCAACCGGCGTCTCCAGCTTGGACGCCACCGGGGTTAGCGTCGGCGGCGAGAACGGGCGATTGGGATAGTTGACCGCGTACTCCGAGAGGCGCGGCGTGTAGTAGCCCGCGATCGAGGTCGGCGAGAAGTACGGGCGGCGGCGGAAGCGATAGGTCGGGCGCGCGTCAATCGTGATGGCGCGCGGCGGGCAGACCTTCTCGCAGAGCAGGCACGACTCGCACTTGAGGTTGAACGGTGTATCCTGATCGGCTTCCTGAATCAGTTGGATCAGGCCGCGGCTGCGCTCTGGCAGCACCCGCTTCTCATAGGGGTAGAGGCGCGTCACTTTGGGGCGGGTCACGTGACTCAGCGTCAGCCCCAGCCCTTGCAGAATACCGCGCATCGCCTACTCCTCACCCTTGATCTTCAGGCCCTGCTTCTCGATCTTCTCGCGCAGCTTCAGCAGCCCCTCGATCAGCGCCTCGGGGCGCGGCGGGCAGCCCGGAACGTAGACATCCACCGGCACCAGCGTATCCACACCCTGCACGGTGTAGTAGCTGTCGTAGAACTCACCGCCAGAGGTGGCGCACTGGCCCATCGAGATGACCCACTTCGGGTCAGCCATCTGCTCCCACAGGCGCACCAGGCGCGGCCCCATCTTGGTCGAGACGGTCCCCGCCACGATCATCAGGTCGGCCTGGCGCGGGCTGGAGCGGAAGACCTCGGAGCCGAAGCGCGCCATGTCGTAGTGCGGCTGACCAGCGGCCATCATCTCGATCGCGCAACAGGCCAGCCCATAGCCCAGCGGCCAGATAGAGCGGCTGCGCGCGTAGTTCTGCGCCCACTTGAGCATATCGGCCAGGCTGGTCAGCGCGACCGGCGCTTCCTGCTGTCCGGGGATATACTCGGCCGGTGTGCGGGGCGCCATTGGCACGGCGATCCCACGCGGAGCGTTGTTACTCATAACTCGATGTGATCCCTTCTGGTCCGGCTCATCCGTCTCTGGCCCGACGCGCGGAAACTCAGGCGCGCGGGGAGAGCCTGTTCGTCCACCAGGGAGCGCGGTATGAAGGCGCGAGCCGCGCCGGGCGGCGGCGGTCTCGCAGTCTGCTGCGCATCTGCGGCGTGTCCGCGGAAGACACCCCATCTGGCATTATAACATGGC
>JAICVT010000523.1 GCA_025935235.1 Ktedonobacterales bacterium
ACGCTGGGCCACATGCTATCGGCGCCGCTGAGCGAGGCTATCGCCTGGCACAGCATCGCGCGGCAGACCCAGCCGATCTATATCAACAAGGGCCGCACCGCGCGCACCGAGTTCTATGGCATCTTCGGCGCCGAGGTTCCCGATCCCCAGGAGCCATCCAGCGCGCTCAACGCCGCCCTGCTGGATGACGTGTTGCGTCACGACCGCATCTACATCGCGGGCGAGGCCAAGTCACACTGCGTGCTGGAGACCGCGCGCCAGCTCGTCGGCTATGTCGGCGACCAGCCGGAAACGCTGCGCCGCATCCACCTCCTGCGCGACTGTATGAGCGCGGTTGCCCATCCCGACATTGACTTCGACGCGCTGGCCGAAGCCGAGTTCGCGCGGATGGCCGAGCGCGGCGTGCGGCTGGTCACGAGCGGCGATCCGCTGGAGTGAGCCGACGGATCGCACACGAAGAAGCCCCTGCTCCCATTCCGAGAGCAGGGGCTAACAGGTTGGCGAATCCGCTGACGGCTGGCTACATATACCGCTCGTAGCGCGGGCCGGCGATGAAGGTCTTGGCGCTGCTGAAGGCCAGTATCATCAGCCCAATCCAGGCGACGAAGGTGACGAGGCCAAGGATCCAGCCGATGGCCCCGAAGCCAAAGCCCAGCACCGGGCCGACCACCCAGATGTGGCTCAGCGCGCCGCCCAGCAGCCCGACGATCCAGCCGAGGATGCTCAACCCACCAAAGACGACGATGGACTGCGCGGCATGCCGCCGCACCGTCTGATTGCGCCGCTCGATCAGCAGGAAGATGATCCCTGTGACCCAGAAGCCGGCGTAGCACAGCACGCGCTCCCAGCGCTCCGGAATGCCGAGCGTGGTCGGGGCGGAATAGTTGTTCTGGTTGTAGTTGTACATCGCGCTCCCTGACTCCCTGTGGTCCCCTGGACTCCCTCTTGGACTCCCCTCTTGGACTCCCCTGAGGCGGCGGCCGCTGGCTGCCCTTCCGCTGGCGCTCCATCGTCAGCCGCCGCTATAGAGACTACGCTGCCGGTCGCGCGGGGTTGCGTCGCGACCAGTGATCGCCCTGCCGCCATCCCGCCGGATCCCGCCTGCCTCATGTGCTATCATGTTCAGCGTACACAGGCCGCGCCCAGACAGCGCTGCGCCTGACAGCGGGCGGCCAGTTCACACATCCCCCTCAGTCAGACATCTCCCACTCTCCCCGTGGGAGAGGGGGCCGGGGGTGAGGTTCGCAGAGAGGTAGTCGTATGGATGGCCTGGTGAAGCGCGAGATGCTATCCGAGCGCGTGCGCGCGATCAAGCCGTCGGGGATTCGCCGATTTTTCGACATCGCCGCGACCATGCCCGATGTCATCTCGCTGGGCGTCGGCGAACCCGATTTCGTCACGCCGGAGCATATCAGCCAGGCCGCTATCGCCGCCATCCAGCAGCACGAGACGCACTACACCTCCAACTACGGCACACTGGAGCTGCGCGAGGCCATCGCCGGGCTGCTGGAGCGCCGCTACGGCGTCCGCTATGACCCGAAGAGCGAGATTCTCGTCTCGGTCGGCGTCAGCGAGGCGATTGACGCGACGCTGCGCGCCGTGCTCGACCCTGGCGATGAGGTGCTGGTGCCTGACCCTGGCTACGTCGCCTATGAAGCCGATGTGACGCTGGCGGGCGGCGTGGTTGTTCCCGTTCCCACGCGCGTCGAAGATCAGTTCGAGATCAAAGCCGCGGCCATCGAGGCGGCGCTGACACCGCGCTCCAAGGTCATCCTGCTGGGCAACCCCAACAACCCGACGGGCGCCGTCATCGCCCGCGAGGAACTGGAGAAGATCAGCGCGCTGGCGCAGGCGCGGGACCTGCTCGTCATCAGCGACGAGGTCTATTCGCGGCTGGTCTATGGCGAGGAGCACGTCTGCATCGCCGCGCTGCCGGGCATGCGCGAGCGCACCGTGCTGGTGGATGGCTTCTCGAAGGCCTACGCCATGACGGGCTGGCGCGTCGGCTATGTCTGCGCGCCCAGGCATCTGCTGGAAGCGATCCTGAAGGTGCATCAATATGCCATCATGTGCGCCGCTACCATGAGCCAGGCGGCGGCGCTGGAGGCCGTTCTGCACGGCGAGGACGACGTGCGGGCGATGGTGGCCAGCTACGATCAGCGCCGCAAGCTGATGGTGTCGGGCTTCAACAGCATCGGGCTGACCGCCTACGAGCCGCGCGGCGCCTTCTACGTCTTCCCGTCCATCGCCGCCACTGACCTGACCTCCGATGAGTTCGCCGAGCAACTGCTGCGCGAGGAGCAGGTGGCCGTGGTGCCAGGATCGGCGTTTGGCGCGGCGGGCGAGGGCTTCATCCGCTGCACGTATTGCGC
>JAICVT010000139.1 GCA_025935235.1 Ktedonobacterales bacterium
CGATCCGCTGGGCGAGCGGCTGGGCAAGCTGGCGAAGGAGCAGGGCATGCTGCTGATGCTCTGCGACCAGTGCGCCACCGAGCGCGGCCTGGCGCGGCAGCTCGACGACGGCTCGTATGTCGCGCAGGATGTCGTAGACGGAGTGCGCGTCGGCTGCTTCCCCGATCTCTACGCCGCGCTATCAGGCAACCCACCCGATCAGGTCATTACCCTCTAGTGCATGACGCCCCTCGCCCTTGGTGAGATGGGCAGGGGACGCAGGCCGTCGCGCGCGTTGGCTATTCGCTGCAACGCGCGTGGCGGCTTTCGCGTAGAATTGACGCTATGAGCGCTACAGAGCGGGCTACCCGCACCAATACAACACTCCAGCTCACCGTTGTCGAAGGTCTGAGCGCGCCGCGCGGCGCGGCCTATGTCAGCCCGGCGGCGCTCGACGCGCTCGAATGCCAGCCGGGCGATGTCATCCTCATTCAGAGCGCGCGGGCCACGATTGCGCGCATCTATTCCACACCACCCGACGGCACGCGCTCGGCGGTAGCGCCCGCGACCGATGGCGAGATTCAGATGGAAGGGCTGGTGCGCCAGAACGCCGGAGCCGCGCTTGGCGAGCTAGTCAGCGTGCGCCGCGCGGCGCCACAGCCCGCCGTGAGCGTGGCGTTGACGCCCGCCAATGGCTCTGCCGCGCTGAGCGACGCCGAGATGCTGCATGTGGCGCGCGAGCTGAAAGGGCTGGCGGTGGTAGCGGGCGATCTGGTGCGGGTTTCGGGCATGGGACTGGCCGCGCGCGAGTTCCAGGTCTTCTCGACCAACCCGGCCACGGCGGTTATCCTGGAGGGAGGCACGAGCGTGCGCATTCAGGCCACCGGCGCCACGACGCCGCGCGTCAGCCAGATCACCTATGAGGACATCGGCGGGCTGGGACAGGAATTGACACGCATCCGCGAGCAGATCGAACTACCGCTGAAGCATCCCGAGCTGTTCGACCGGCTGGGCATCGAGGCGCCCAAAGGCGTGCTGCTGTATGGCCCGCCCGGCACGGGCAAGACGCTGATCGCGCGAGCAGTGGCCACCGAGAGCGGCGCGCGCTTCTATAGCGTCAGCGGGCCGGAGATCATTGATAAGTTCTATGGCGAGAGCGAGGCGCAACTGCGCCGCGTCTTCACCGAGGCGCAGAAGACGGCGCCCAGCGTGATCTTCATTGACGAGATAGACGCCATCGCTCCGAAACGCTCGGAGGTCTTCGGCGAGGTCGAGAAGCGCGTGGTAGGGCAGCTGCTGACGCTGATGGACGGCCTGCGTGCGCGCGGACAACTCGTAGTGGTAGCGGCGACCAACCGCCCCGACGCGCTTGATCCGGCTCTGCGGCGACCGGGGCGCTTCGATCGCGAGATCAATCTGCACGCGCCCGACTATCAGGGGCGCATCGAGATCCTGCGCATCCACAGCCGCGATATGCCGCTGGCGCACGATGTGGACCTCGGCGAGTTGGCCCGCATCACGCCGGGCTTCGTGGGCGCCGATCTGGCCGCGCTCTGCCGCGAATCGGCGATGTCGGCGCTGCGCCGCACGTTCCCACGCGCGGTGCTGACCAATGGCAGCATCCCCTCCGACCACCTGCTGGCGCTGACCGTGACGATGAGCGATTTTCTGGATGCGCTGCGCAGCATCGAGCCGTCGGCGGCGCGCGAGGTCGCGGTGGAGCTGAGTCGCACGACGTGGGACGACGTGGGGGGGCTGGAGGATGTCAAGCGCTCGCTGGTCGAGACGATCCAGTGGCCGCTGCGCTATCCGGAGCTGTACGCGGCGATGGATCTGGAGCCGACGCGCGGCGTGTTGCTGGCGGGCCCTCCTGGAACGGGCAAGACGCTGATCGCGCGGGCGCTGGCGACCGCCTGCCAGGCCAACTTCATCTCGGTCAAGGGGCCGGAGCTGCTCTCGAAGTGGGTCGGCGAGTCGGAGCGTGGCGTGCGCGAGACCTTCCAGCGGGCGCGTCAGGTCGCGCCATGCGTGCTGTTCCTGGATGAGATGGACGCGCTAGCGCCTCAGCGCGGCGGCGCGTTTGACGCGGTTGGCGACCGGCTGATCGGCCAACTGCTGACCGAGCTGGATGGCATCGAGGGGCGGCGTGGGGTGATCGTGGTCGGCGCGACCAACCGCCCAGAGCTGATTGATCCCGCCGTGCTGCGCTCTGGACGCTTCGATCTGGTCGTGGAGCTGCCACTGCCCGACCGCGAGGCTCGGCGCGCGATCCTGACCATCCACACGCGCAAACGCGCGCTGGCCGCCAACGTCTCGCTGGACTCGCTGGCCAAGAAGACCGATGGTTTCAGCGGCGCCGATCTGGAGGCTGCCTGCCGCCGCGCGGCCAATCTGGCGCTGGCCGAGTGGATGCGCGAGCGCGGGGCCAGCGCCGAGGCGGAGAATCGCGCGACCACGCCGCTCAAGACCAACAGCCCGCAGATCGAGATGCGTCACTTCGAGGCGGCCTTCGCGGAGGCGCGCGAGAAGTAGCGGATGCTGTGCGCTGGCGGTTGAGACCGCGCCTGAGTGCAGTGTTCCAACAGTGGAGCAACGGGCGGCTGAAGCCGCAGCTATGTGACCTGCGGGCCGCAAAGCCCACCTGCGCGGGCTGGGATCAGTGGGGGTGAGCCTGCGAAGGCAGGCTTTGCGGCGGAACGCCCATAGCCGCGGGTTTACCCGCCCGTGTCTGGGGGTTTGACAGCGGGAGGGGCAATATGCGACTGGAACTGAGCGCGCCAATCGTCGAGGTGACGGTGTATCCCGATCGCGCGCAGGTGACGCGACGCGGCAGTGTGGAGGCGCCCGAAGCGGGCGAGCATGAGGTGACGCTGGCGCAGCTTCCTCGCACACTGGCGCAGGATTCGCTGCGGGTGTCGGGGCGCGGCGCGGCGGGCGCGCAGTTGCTTGGCGTTGATCTGGGCGAGGAGTATCATGCCGCGCCGCCCGAGGAGCAGACACAGGCGCTCCAGACCGAGATTGATCGGCTGACGCGCGCGGTAGCTACACTGGACCAGCGGCTCAGCCTGCTGGAGCAGCAGCGCGGCTGGCTAAAGACGCTCGGCGAGTATGCCGCGCGTGGGCTGGCCTATGGGCTGATTCGTGGCGCGGCCCAGGCGGATGACCCGGAGCGCATCTTCGCCATCGCGCGTGACGAGAGCGAGCGGCTGACGACGCTGACGCTCGATACGCAGGCCGAGCGGCAGGGCGTCGTCCGGGAGCTGGAGGCGCGCAAACGCGAGCTGGAGGCCATCCGCGGAGGCTCGCCAGATCGCTTCCAGGCCACCATTCGCGTGCGGGCGGCCAGCGCGGGGCTGATGTCCTTCGACGTGTCGTATCTGGTCTACAACGCGGGCTGGGCGCCGCGCTATGACGCGCGCGTGGATACTGAAGCGGCCAAGGTACAACTCTCGCAACAGGCGCAGGTACGCCAGTGGTCGGGCGAAGAGTGGGCTGGCATGCAGCTGACCGTCTCCACCGCGCGGCCCAGCGCGGCGGTCGCGCTGCCCGATGAGGCGCCCGTCTGGTATCTGGAGCAGCGCCCGCCGATGCAGCCGCGCGTCTTCGCCTCCGCGATGCGCGCGCCACGCGCCAAGGGCTCGGGCGATGAGTCGGCGCCGTTCGCGGCGATGGCGGGCATGACGCTGGAGCAGCAAGATGCTGTGGCCGATATGGCGATGGTCAACGCCGATTTCGAGAACGCGGGCGCGGCGCAGATCTTCCGTGTCGCTGGCGAGATCCGCATCCCGTCGGATGGTCAGCCGCATACGGTGGGCATTGGCGATGACGAGCTGCCCGCGCGGCTAGAGTATGTCGCTGATCCCAGTGTGGCTGAGGGAGCGCACCTGCGCGCCGTGACGCTGAACGCCACCGGCCATGCGCTGCCCGCTGGCCCGCTGCATGTCTTCCACAGCGGCGCAGCGGGCGATGAATATGTCGGCGAGACGACGCTGGCCGCTACCGCCGAGGGAGCGCAGTTGAAGCTCTACCTCGGCGTCAACGACAACATCACCGTCAAGCGCGAGCTGGTGGAGCGCGATACCGATCGCGGCAGCCTGCTGCAGGGCGGCGTGCGGCGCACGACCGTCGGCTATCGCGTGACGCTAGCCAACCGCACGGACGCTCCGCAGCGCGTCATCCTGCAAGATCGCCTGCCGATCTCCAAGCATGAGCGCATCAAGGTCAAGCCGCTGGAGTTGCGCCCGCAGCCCACCAGCCAGACCAAACTCGATCAGCTCACCTGGGAGCTACAGCTGGCGCCCGGCGAGGAGCGCAAGATCGAGTGGCGCTTCCTGGTCGAGTCGCCCGCCGACCTCGATTTCATCGGCATGCCGTCGTAGCGCACGCCCAAACAGGACTACTGAAGCGTATACTTCGGTTGCGGCGCCGACACCATCCGGTCACGGCACCTCTGAAGGGAGTGTAGTATGGGCATGCGCACAGTAGATGTCGAATATCCTGATGACGCGCTGACAAGCGGCCTGACCGAAGACCAGATCAAGGCGCTCGCTCGTGAGGCGCTCTATGTGAAGTTGTACGAGCAGGGCGCTATCTCCTCTGGGCGCGCCGCCCAGCTCCTCAGCATGACACGCTGGGAGTTCCTTGACCTCTTGGGCCGCTATGGTGTGTCCTACCTTGATGAGTCCGCTGATCTGGACGAAGAGGTTCGGCGTGCGCAACCGTGACCCGGTGGTATCGAATACTACTCCGCTCATCACACTGTCTGGTGTCGGCTTGCTCGATCTGTTGCCCGCGCTTTATCAGGCGATTCAGATTCCTGAAGCCGTGTACACCGAGTACCAGCAGGGGCGCCTGCATGTTCCTGGTAGCCCAGACCTCGCTGAGCTTCCCTGGCTCTCCGTTCACGAGACCGCCCCAGACCCTATGATCCCCGTCACTCTCGATGCAGGCGAAGCCGAAGCTATTGCGCTTGCTCGCGCGATTCAAGCCCGTCTGATTCTACTGGATGAACGGCGTGGTCGAGCCGTGGCCGCGCGGTTGGGGCTTCCAGTAGCAGGTTCACTGGCTGTACTGCTGCAAGCCAAGAGGCGGGGACTCATTCCATTGGTAGCGCCAGTCCTTGATCAGATGATCGCGCAAGGGCGACGTATCAGCCCACAGCTTCGTACGCAGGTGTTGGCCAGCGCAGGCGAGTGAGCGCAGTTTGGCGGGCTGGAATACGCACGGCGCTACTCTGCGGGCTCTCGCTGACCCGCGCCGATGTGCTCCTCCAGGAAGCGGGCGATGGCGGGGTAGGCGACCAGGCGGTTGGCGCGCTTGATGAGGCCGTGGCCCTCATCCTCATAGCGCTGGTACTCGACGGGCATGCCGCGCTGGCGCAGCGAGGCGACGATCTGCTCCGCCTCGCCAACCGGCACGCGCGGATCGTTGGCGCCGTGCGCGACGAAGAGGGGCGCGGCGATGCGCTCGACATGGTGGATCGGCGAGATCGCCGTCAGGAAGTCGCGATCCTGCTCCAGGCTGCCATACTCCGCCTCGCGCAGTTTGCGCCGCCAGGGACTGGTCTGCTCCAGGAACGTGACGAAGTTGGCGATGCCGACGATGTCCACACCAGCGGCCCAGATGTCGGGATAGGTCGTCAGCGCGGCGAGTGTCATGAAGCCGCCATAGCTGCCGCCCATCACGGCGATGCGGCGGGGGTCGGCGATAGTGCTGTCGGCCAGCCAGCGGGCGGCGGAGCGCAGATCGGCGACCGAGTCCATGCGCAGTCGCACGTCGTCGAGGCTCATGTAGTGGTGGCCGTAGCCGGAACTGCCGCGCACATTCGGCGCGAGTACGACATAGCCGCAGGCGACGAAATACTGCACGATGGCGTTGAAGGTCGGACGATACTGGCTCTCCGGCCCGCCGTGGACGTAGACGACAGCAGGGCGCGCCTCGGCGCTCGCCTGGCGCGGTGTGTAGAGAAAGGCCGGAATCTGGCGGCCATCGAAGGTTGGGAACTGGATCAGACTGGGGCTGACGAACGATTCGCGCGCCACGCCGCCCGTCGCGCTGCGCGTGATCTGGCTGAGCGCGCCGCTTTCCGCGTCCAGCGTCCACACGTCGAGCGGGGCGCCAGAGGCCTGACGCGCGAAGGCCAGCCGCCGCCCATCCGGCGACCACGTCAGATCGCTCAGTACGCACTGGCCCAGGTCTGGCGTCGGCAGCGGCTGGCGGCTCTCCCAGCCCTTCCGCACGTCGAATAGCTCCAGGCGCGAATAGCCCTGCTCGTTGATTACCAGCGCCAGACGCGCGCCATCGTCGCTGACTGCCAGCGCCTCGGCGTCCCACTCGCCATCGGTCAGATAGCGCAACGCGCCTGATTGCAGGTCGAGATAGGCAAGCTGGCTGGCATCGCGCTCCACATCGCTGAGCAGATAGAGTCCGGCGCGGTCGGCGCTCCAGGCGGGCGCCACATGCGAGGCATGCTCTGCCGTTGGCTCAGGGGTCAGTGCGCGGGCGGCTCCGCTGGCGCAATCCAGCATGATGAGCTGGTTGCGAAAGAATGTCTCGTGGCGTCCAATCAGGATCGAGCGGCCATCAGGCGAATAGCGCTCCGGCCAGTACGTGCCATCAGGCAGCGCGAACATGCGTGATTGGCCTGTGCGCAGGTCCACCTCGTGGATGTCGAAGTAGCGCGCATCGCGCTCGTTGCTGGCGTAGACGATGCGCCCACCATCGGGCGACCAGCCACCGAAATGGCAGATGACATCTGGCGCGCCCGCGATATGGCGCAGCGTGGCGCCATCGGCTGTCAGCAGGTAGAGTTGGGTCAGCTCGCTGCCATTCGCGTCGCCGCACAGTATCATTCGGTCGTCGTTGGGCGCGTAGACTACCCGCGAGACCCGCTCGCCACGGAAGGTGAGCTGGTCGGGCCAGAGCGGCGCGCTCGTCCCGCTTGCCCTGCTCGCCTCGCTTGCCCCGCTCGGAGCGGCGCTGCGCCAAGCCTCCGTCGCGCCTGTGATGTCGCTGAGGAAGGCGATCGCGGCGCCAGCGTGCGAGAAGCTGGGGCCGTAGGCGCTGCGGGCATTCAGGTAGCGCGCGAAATCCGGCGCGTCAGGTCCATCGGGTGCAGGGCTGGTCATCAGTGAGTGTCCTTTGCCAGATCGTCTGCCAGATCGTCCATTCAGGCCAGCGCCAGCCGTCTTACTGAGTAGAGCGCCCGGCCTCTGAGCAAGTATACGCCCACCGCGATGCGAATGGGGCGCGTGACTGGCGCGCTGTGAGGCGTGGGCGGCTCGCCTCGTACTGTTTGTGTGCGAAGGTCGTAGAGCGGCGGCGGCGTCCGTATCGAGACGAATGAGGGAGCCATGCCAGGCAGCGACGATGCGCAGGGCGGCCCCGTGAACCCGCCGGACGCGCTGGATGAAGCGCGTGAGCGCGCGACCATCACGCGCAGCCAGCGCGGTGACCGGAACGCGTTCAATGACCTGGTGACGCGCTACCAGTCGGCGGCGTATGGGCTGGCGCTGCGCATGCTCGGCGACCCAGAGGCGGCGGCGGATGTGACACAGGATGCCTTCTTCTCCGCCTTCCGCAACATCCGCTCCTTCCGTGGCGCCTCATTCCGCGCGTGGCTGCTGCGCATCGTCAGCAACGGCTGCTATGATTACTGGCGCGCCCAGCGCCGTCGCCCCGCCGAGTCGCTCGATGCGCTGCTGGCGAGTGGCGATGAGGCGCTAGGCCAGCAGGCGTCCGAGGGCGAGCCAGCCGAGCCGACCTCCCAGCTCGACTGGAATCCGGAGGACGCCGCGCTGCGCGCAGAAGCAATCGCCGCCATCGAGGCGACCATCCTGCGACTGGCGCCGGACCAGCGGCTGGTCATCATCCTCAGCGACATCCAGGGGCTGACCTACGAGGAGATCGCGCGCGTGGCCAGCGTGCCGCTGGGGACGGTCAAGTCGCGCATCGCGCGGGCGCGCGCCCGGCTGCGCGAGGCGCTGCTGGCCCAGCCGGAACTCTTCCCACAGGCGCAGCGTCATGATGTCAGGGACCAGTAGGCAGAGCAACCAGTGGGGAACACCGTGACGCATTCAGATTGGGGCGCGCAGCGTGAGCGCCTGTCGGCGTATCTGGACGGCGAGCTACCGGCCACAGAGCGGACCGCGCTCGGCGTCCACCTGCGCGACTGCGCCCAGTGCCAGCGCGAGCTAGCCGCGCTGCGCCAGACCCGCGCGCTGCTGCGGGCGCTGCCCGCGCCCGCCCTGCCACGCGACTTCCGGCTGCCCGCGCAGCCCGCCGCCGTGGCGGCCGGACCACGCCGCCCGCCAGCGTGGGCGCGCCCGGCGCAAGCGATTGGAATGATCGCGGCGATGATTGGGCTGGCCTTCCTGGTCGCCACCGCGCTGCCGCATTTGCCGCACACGCTGAATGCCGGTATGGCTGGCGGCGCGGAGACCTCGACCAGCAGCCATCAGCCGGTCTATGGACCCGAAACTGGAACTGTGGTTCCTTCGCCCACCGCCTCGTCTACGGAGTTTTATTCGTCCCTCACCGCTACGGCATCCGCCGACCAATACGCCGGACCCGGGCAGCGCACGCCGCAGGCGAACGCCACTGGCACGCCCGACAACACGCTGGAGCATGCGCCGACGGTCGCCCCAACCAGCACCCCGACCTGGGGCGCCGTCGGCTCATCCACTGGCTCGAACTCGGGCGTTACATCTGAAAGAGGCTCGCCCACCGCATCTGCGGAGCCGTTCCCGGTCGTCCCTGTGGCGGGGTTCACGCTGCTCTTCGGCGGCGTGGCGGCGGCGGCGGCGGGCAGCCTGGCGCGTCGCCGCGCGCGGGCTGATGAGCCGGACCCGCGCGACGCGGAGCTGGAGGACTGGTGATCGTCAGGCGTCCTGGTGGCTGAAGGCGACGTCGGCGTCGCCCGTCACGACGCGCTCGCCGCGCTGGTTGTTGATCCACAGCTCGACCCGCTGCCCATCAGACGCCCCCGCGCCCATCGCGCCGCTGCACGTCAGCGTGTCGCCGGGGCGCACCATCGCCTGAAAGCGCACCCGCAGCCGCCGCACCCAGCCCGCGCGGTCTGGTTGGCTGGCAAGCCAATCCGTCAGTGTCTGACCGAGGAAGGCCATGCTGAGCATGCCATGCGCGATGGTTCCCTCCAGCCCGACACTGCGCGCGACGGCTGGATCGAGATGGATGGGGTTGTGGTCGCCGCTGACATCGGCGTAGGCGTTGATCTGCTCCTGCGTCACGCGCTTGACCAGGTCAGGGATGCGCTGGCCCTCGGCGTCAGGAAGCTGCCTGCCAGGCGCCGCCTCGCCGCCGCTATCGGCGCTCATATCGCGCACGACGATGATCGCTTTGCCCGTGGCGAGGCGCTGACCATCGCTCGCGTCGCACTGCTGCTCCAGCGTCAGGATGGCCATGCCATCGGCGCGGCGTGTCTGGCGCACCGAGGTGGCCACGTAGCGCACGGTGAGCCGGTCGCCCGCGACGATCGGCCGCTGATACGTGTACTCCTGCTCACCGTGCAGCACCTGCGAATGGAGCGTGTCCAGCCCAGCGTCAGCGAACTCGACATGGAAGCGTGTGATGAAGGTTGGCTGAGCGGGAATCGCGCTGAATCCAGCGGCGCGCGCGGCGGCTTCATCGTGGAAGATGAGGTTGTCGTCGCCGATGGCCTCAGCGAACTGGCGGATGTCATCGGCGGTGACGGCGCCGACCTGCGGCGGAGTCTGGTGGCCCGGCTCTGGAAGCGCTGGCGGCATGCTGTGCTATCCTCCTGCGGTTGATGTTTCGTGGTTGTGCGGGCATCATGCTACACCAGCGATCCGCCATGCCGCCAGCGCTCATTACCGGCGCCTCCCCTGAAAACGGATTCCCCCTCCCTGGAGGGGAGGGGGTTAGAGGGAGAGGTTGACCCGAATTTACACCGTGGCTGGTTCGCGTTCGGGCGTCCAGCGCAGGTTGGGCTTGCGCGCCGCCAGCGTCTGGTCGAGCCGCCCGACCACGGTGTTGTGCGGCGCTTCCAAGATCACCGAGGGGTTCTCGCGCGCCTCCTGGGCGATCTGCTTCATCAGCGCGATGAAG
>JAICVT010000162.1 GCA_025935235.1 Ktedonobacterales bacterium
CGACAGAGATGATCGTGCGGATCAGGCTGCCGACAACCGTGCCGGTCAGCACCGAGACGCGCGAGATCGCCATCGTGCGGAAGCGCGCGATGATGCCCTCGCTCATGTCGGTGGCCAGGTTGACGGCGGTGGTCGCACATCCGCTACCGACCGCCATGATGAGGATGCCCGGCGCGAGGTAGTTGATATACGCGCCGCCGTGCGCCGCGCCGCCCAGGCCAGCGCCCATCGCGCCACCATACACATAGTTGAACAGCAGCAGCATGATGGTCGGCGTCGCCATGCCGCTGATCGTCATCGGCAGGTAGCGCAGCGAGTGCTTGATGTCGCGCCGCAGCATGGTCATCGTATCGCGCAGGGAGTGCGTCAGTGTGGTCATCGTACAGCGCCTTTCTCTGCTTTCTCTGGCTCGTGGTGGCCCGTGAGGGCGAAGAAGACATCGTCGAGGTTGGGGGTGTGCAGCGAGACATCGCCGACCGCGATCGCCTCACGGTCGAGCCGGTCGAGCACGGTCTTGAGCGCCTGAACGCTGCCATCGGTGGGGATCTGGAGCGTCAGCTCGTTCTCGTCGCGCGGCGCCTCACCCAATGTCTGAGCGGCGGCCGCGAGACTGCGCGCGTCAGCGAATTGCACGCGAATGTAGCCGCCAGGGATGCGGCGCTTCAGTTCGTCGGGCGTTCCCTCGGCGACCAGCTTCCCGTGGTCGAGCAGCGCGATGCGGCCGGCCAGCTCGTCCGCCTCATCCAGGTATTGCGTGGTGAGAAAGATCGTGACGCCGCCAGCCACCAGCTCGCGGATGATCTGCCACATTGTGTGGCGGCTTCGCGGGTCAAGACCCGTGGTCGGCTCGTCGAGGAAGATCAGGCGAGGGTCGCCGATCAACGTCATGGCGAGATCAAGCCGACGCCGCATGCCGCCGGAATATAGCTCTGGCCGCTGCTTGCCCGCGCTCGCCAGATCGAAGCGCTCCAGCAGCTCGGCGGCGCGCGTGCGGCCCTCCGCCCGGCTCAGATGGCGCAGGTCCGCCATCAGCAGCAGATTCTCTTCGCCCGTGAGCAGATTGTCCACCGCCGAGAACTGGCCGGTGACGCCAATCGCCGCGCGCACCGCGTTGGGCGCGCGCAGCAGATCGTGTCCAGCGACCCGCGCGCTGCCGCCGTTGGGAGCGATCAGCGTGGAGAGAATCTGGACCATCGTGGTCTTGCCCGCGCCATTGGGGCCGAGCAGCGCGAAGATCGTCCCCTCCGCCACCTCCAGGTCAATGCCGTCGAGCACGACATGCTCGCCGAAGGATTTGCGCAGTCCACGTGTCTCAATCATCATCGTCGCATTCATGGCGTCTGCCGCCTCCCCGTGCTACAATGCGGATCGCTGAACTGTTAAGTAATGTCTTGGCAGGTATCAGCGATCTACTAAACTAACTATCACATTTTTACCTTGTTGGCTAAGGTAAAAGATACACGGAGGGGAAGGCGATGTCAAGTAGCTCTCAGGAACGTCGCGTGCGCCTCCTGCGTGAGCTGACTCGCGAGCTTCGGCAGGTCACGAGCCTGGGCGCTTCCTATGTTCGCGCGGCGGCGGCGCGGCTGGGCATGCCCGTCACCGACCTGCAAGTCATTGATATCCTGGAGGGCGCTGGCCCGCTCACGGCAGGCCAGCTCGCCGAGCTGACCGGGCTGACGACTGGGGCGATCACAGGCATGATCAACCGGTTGGAGAAGTCCGGGCTGATCCAGCGGGGGAGCGACCCGGAAGACGCCCGCCGCGTGATCGTGCGGCTCGATCCAGACGCGGCGGCCATGCGCGACATCACCTCCACGCTCGATGCCCTCGGGGCGGCATGGAATGAGGTGATCGCTGGATACGATGAGGAGCAGATCGCCGTGCTGCTGGAGGTCCTCAAGCGTGGCGCCGTGCAGACCAGGGACGAAATCGCCCGCCTGCGAACGGCGCCGGAGAGCGCGGAGGGCGCCGTCTCGGCTCCGCTGGGAGATCTGCCGAGCGGCGAACTGGTTGTCATCGGCGCCCCCCGGCTGGCGGTACGCGCGGGCGCGAAGGGGATGGCCGATCTCTATCAGGCTCGTTTCGAGGGGCTAACGCCGGATGTGAAGACCAAAGGGGGAACGGTCACCATCCGCTATCCTCGGCGCTTCATGCTCGGAACCAAGCGCAAGGAGTCGGCGGAGGTCACGCTCAGCGCCGCCATTCCCTGGAAGATCGCGATCCAGGGCGCGGCTGCGGAGATTGTCGCCGAGCTGGGGCGGCTCCAGCTCACCGGATTAGAGGCGCACGGGGGCGTGAGTATGATCCAGCTCAACCTGCCCACGCCGAGCGCCGTGGTTCCCGTGAAGATCAGCGGTGGCGCGTCTGAGATCATCGTGCGGCGCCCGGTCGATGCGGCGGCGCGAGTGCGCCTGAAGGGCTGGGTCTCCACCTTTGTCTTCGATGACCAGACCTTCAGCGTGATGGGCAGCGATATGCGGATGCAGAGCCGTGATTTCGCGTCGGACGCTCCCTACTATGACATCGAGGTCGCCAGCTCCGCCAGCATCGTCACCATCACCGCCGATTGAGAACGACTAGCGGGCCTCGCACACACCAAGCGCCCCGCCCGCTGACCACCATTCGGTCAGTGGACGGGGCGCTCGTTGACGCGCGGAACCTCGCCCCCCAGCCCCCTCTCCCACGAGGAGAGGGGGAGCAGGAGTGTCGCGCAGGCGAGGCAATTAGCGCTTGGTATACTGCGGGGCCTTGCGGGCGCGCTTCAGGCCGTACTTCTTGCGCTCCTTCATGCGCGGGTCGCGCGTCAGGTAGCCGCCCTTGCGCAGCGCCGGGCGATTGCCCTCGTCGGCGCGAGTCAGCGCGCGGGCGATGCCATGCAGCGCGGCCCCCGCCTGGCCAGCGACGCCGCCGCCGACCACACGCACGTGCACGTCGTAGGCTCCCGCATCCACATGCCGCAGCGGGCTGCGCACGGCCATCACCAGCGTGTCGCGCCCGAAATAGTCTTCCGCCGGGCGGTTATTCACCAGGATGCGGCCAGTGCCGTTCGGGTACAGGCGCACGCGCGCGACCGCCGTCTTGCGCCGACCCGTGCCATAGAAATAGGGCAACTTCTCTGCCACGTTTGATCCTCCAGAGCGCCATCACAGCGCCATCGTTCGCTGCCGATCGCTGCGCGGCGCTAGGCCTGCGCGCTCGTCGTCTGCTGGCCAGCCTGCTCGGCCAGCACGCTCTCCGCCGTCGGGCGGGTCCACGGCACGGGCTGCTGCGCCGCATGCGGGTGCCGCTCGCCGGGGTAGACCTTCAGGCGACCCATCATATCGTCGCCCAGGCGGTTGTGCGGCAGCATGCCCCGCACGGCCCGCTCGATCACGCGCTCCGGGTGACGCTCCAGCGCCTGGCGCAGCGTCTCCATCTTGCCGCCGCCGGGATACTGCGTGTGGTGGAAGTAGACCTTCAGATCGCGGCGGTTGCGGGTCACGTCCACCTGCGTCGCGTTGATGATGATGACATAGTCGCCGCAGAGCATGTGCGGGGTGAAGGTTGGCTTCCACTTGCCGCGCAAGATCTGCGCGGCATCGCTCGCCAGGCGACCCAGCACGAGGTCTTTCGCGTCAATCACATACCAGCGTGGGTTCAGCTCAGAAGCCGTCGCGCTGTACGTTCTGGGGTTCGGGTTCATCGCTCGTCAAACTCCCTCGTGTTTCGGGCGCGCTTCGGCGTCCTCCCACAGTGTGAGCGCCGTCCGCGACTGCGCTCAGTGGTCACGGCTGGTTCGCCCTGCCGCGTCTCTCTATGTCCTCGATCTCGCGTGCCGTCTCGCTTGAATCGTCTCGAATCGCTCAACTCGCCCAGTGTCTCACCAGTGTACCATGCCAGCGGGATACTCCACGCCGGTCAGGCACAGGCCGTGCGGCGGAGCCGCTGGCCCAGCGCGCGCCTTGTCGCGCGCGTCGAGGATCCGCGCGAACTCCTCGACGCTCAGCCGCCCCGCGCCGACCAGCGCCAGCGTGCCGACCAGACGACGCGCCATGCCCGTCAGGAAGCCATTGGCCGCGAAGTCGAACGCAATCTCATCTGACAGGTCAGACTCGTCCGCTGAGAACTGCGGCGGTAGCCACAGGCAGCGCGCCAGCGACATCCGCCGCACGGTGTGGCGGCGCTCGGCGCCGCGCTGGTCCCACGGACTGGAGCCGAACGCGCCGAAATCATGCTCGCCGACCAGCAGCCGCGCCGTCGCATCCATCGCCGCCACATCCAGCCGCTGGGGCGACCGCCAGGCGTAGCGCTCGCGCAGCGGCGACCGCACCGGATCGCAGATGATCCGATAGCGATAGCGCCTGCCCAGCGCGCTCAGACGGGCATGAAACGCAGCGCCCACGAAGCGCGCCGAGCGGATGGCGATGTCGTCTGGCAGGTGAGCGTTCAGCGCCCGCAGCCAGGCGGCTTCATCCAGCCGGGTCGCGGCGGTGAAGCTCACCACCTGGCCCGACGCATGCACGCCGCTGTCGGTGCGCCCGGCGCCCGTAATGCGCGCCGCCTCGCCGGTGATGCGCGCGATAGCCGCCTCCAGTTCGCCCTGCACGGTCGGGCCGCGCTGGGCTGACTGGCGCTGGAAGCCATGATAGCGTGCGCCATCGTAGGCGACCAGCGCGGCAACGGTGACGGCCTCGGACGCATCAGGCGTATCAGACGCATCAGGCATGGCGGCCAGACACGCCTAGACCAACTCCAGCTTCACCATCTCGGCGCCATCGCCCTGACGGCGACCGATCTTGGTGATGCGCGTGTAGCCACCGTTGCGGCCAGAGAAGCGCGGCACGAACTGCTCGAAGATCTTCTTCACCGACCGCTCGTGCGGCAGGTGCTTCAGGATCGTGCGGCGCGCGTGCAACTCGATGGCCATCGCCTGCCGGGCGGCGGTCAGCGCGTGCTGCGCCTCTTTCTGATCCTTGATGAGATCAGTCAGCTCTTTCTTGAACCGCGCCAGCCGATCTTCTTTGAACTTGCGCGCCTCGTCGCTCAGGGGGAACTTGCCCTGCGCCTCGCGCTCTTCGTTCGAGCCGATCGTGCTGCTCAGCGAGAACTTCGCGCGACGCGCCAGCGCCAGCACCTGCTCCGCCGTATAGTCATCATCAACCACCTTCTTCAGGTGCGCCCAGGCCTCGTCGTGCCCGCGAATGGCGATGGCGATCAGGCGCTCGGCCTCACCGCGCACCGCCTTGGCGCGCGCCTCGGTGGTGGTGACATGTTCCCAGGTGTAGAGGCCATCAATCAGGTTGCGAATCGCAGCCCGTCGTTGCGCCTCTGGCATATTGATGCGGTTGCCCGCCACTCGATGCCGCATTGACGCTACTCATCCTCCTCAGCGGAGTCGTTCAAGTCGTTTAGGTTCAGATCCAGGTCGCCATCGGTGGCGCTGGAGTGATTGTCCTGATGCTCGGCGCCCATCTCAGGCAGGAAGTGGCGCGCGATCAAGGTGTCCTTCAGCTCGTTGAGGCTCTTCTCACCGAAGTTGCGCACCGCGAGCAGATCATCCTGGCTCATCATCAGCACCTGTCCTACCCGCGTGATGCCGCTGCGCTTCAGGCAATTGAACGCGCGCACCGAGAGATCAAGCTCCTCGATCGGCGTATCAAAGACGCGCTGCGGAATCTGGTAGGTGGTCGCGCCGGGCGGCAGCTGAATGCCAGCCCCCACCGTGTCGGACTCGACGGTCGGCTCGGCGTGGTCGGCGATCATCTGGAAGTGCTGCACCAGCACCTGCGCCGCCTGCTTCAGCGCGTCGTCCGGGTTGATGGAGCCATCCGTCCAGATCTGCAGGGTGATCTTGTCGTAGTTCGTCATCTGCCCGACGCGCGTGTTCTCGACCGTGTAATTGACCTTCTGCACGGGAGAGAAGATGGCGTCAACCGGGATGACCCCGATGGCCTGACCCTCTTTGCTCTCGGCGGGCACGTAGCCCTTGCCCGACTCGACGACCAACTCCATGTCGAGGTGGGCATCGTCGTCATCGAGCGTGCAGATGTAGACATCTGGCGTCACGATCTCAATCGTGCTGGGCGCCTGGATGTCCGCCGCGGTCACGACGCGCTCGCCAGAGACTTCAATCCGCATAGTGACGGGCCGGTCAGAGGCCGACTTCAGACGAATCTTCTTGACGTTGAGGACGATGTCGGTGACATCCTCACGGATGCCCTTCACGTCCTGAAACTCGTGTTGAGCCCCTTCGATCTTGATGGAGGTGATCGCCGCCCCAGGGAGCGACGACAGCAGCACGCGCCGGAGCGCATTGCCGAGGGTCCTGCCATACCCTGCCTCCAGCGGCTCGACATCGTAGCTGGCGTAATTCTGGTCTGATTCAACTGGGGTGATTCGAGGCAGAGCAAGTTCTAGCAAGGGATTTCCCTCCTACCGCTGGTAGTACTCAACGACCAGCTGTTCGTTGAAGGGCAGCTCGAGGTCCTGTGGCGTTGGCGCGGCGATCACGCGCCCGCTGAGCGCATCTGGGTCGACACGCAGCCACGCCGGGACGCTCTTCTGCGCCAGCTCGAGCGCGCGCGTCTTGAAATATTCGGTGTTGCGGCTGCGTGGGCGCACGGTGATCTCGTCGCCTGGGCGCACAATCGCCGACGGAATATCCAGCTTGTGGCCATTCAACTGGAAGTGGCCATGCGAGACGAGCTGGCGAGCCTGCGCGCGGGAATCGCCGAAGCCGAGGCGATAGACGATGTTATCCATGCGCATTTCGAGGCGATAGATCAGGTTGTCGCTGGTCTTGCCCGGGCGGCGCGCGGCCTCATCGAAGTGGCGCTTGAACTGGCGCTCCAGCACGCCATACGTCTTGCGCACCTTCTGCTTCTCGCGCAGCTGCAGCGCATAGCCAGAGGCCTTGCGCCCGCGCGCGGAGCCATGCTGCCCGGGCTTCGAGGGGCGGCGCTCAAGGGTACACTTGGTAAAGCACTTCGCTCCCTTGAGAAAGAGCTTCTCGCCCTCGCGCCGACAGATGCGGCAGACGGGGCCAGTATATCGTGCCATAAGTTGGCTTCGTCCTCCTGAAAATCTCAGTGCGCGCCCCTCTCAAGAGGAGCGCAACAGCGTGACGCCATCGCCGCGCTGGGCGCTCGCCCCGCTGCCCTGCCAGCCGCTGCTGGGCGTGCGAGTCACGAGCGCCGCGCCGGGATGAGTCACATGCGCCGCCAGGCCATTCGGTTGATCCGGTCGCTGGCGACGCCAATCGCTAGCGCGCTTCGCAGGCCGCGCTAGCGGTTCCGCCGATGGCGCGCGTGAGAGGCGTTGGCGCTTGGCCAAGCCTCAGGGCGTGCGTGGCGCGCGTCCTGCGCCATTCCGCCGCACAGCCCCCACGGCCACCCAGGACGTAGGCGCCGCTTCACAGCGTGCGCGCCCTCGGCGAACTCGGTGCGCTGGGATTACCTGCTGGCAATACCTGGGACATTTGCGAGACGCGAACACAGGTCGAGGCAATCGAAACGATCGAGGCCGCGTGTGCGCTGCGCGTCGTAGGATGTCATCTGATTCGGTTGGATTGGTATGGTTGGGTCGCGGTTGGCGCCGCCTAAACGCGGCGGCGCTTCGGCGGACGGCAGCCGTTGTGCGGGATCGGCGTCACATCAGTGATCGAGACGACCTGCAAGCCGACCGAGGAGAGCGCGCGAATCGCCGACTCGCGCCCCGACCCTGGCCCACGCACGTAGACCTCGATCTGCCGGACGCCATGCTCCATCGCCTTGCGCGCGGCGTTTTCCGCCGTGATCTGCGCGGCGTAGGGCGTGCTCTTGCGCGATCCCTTGAAGTTCGACGCGCCCGCGCTGCTCCACGACACCACATTGCCGTTCGGATCGGTGATCGTCACGAGCGTATTGTTGAAGGTGGCGCGAATGTGCGCTTGCGCCCGCGGCACCGACTTGCGCTCACGCCGCCGCTGCCGCCCGACAGGCCGTCTTGGGGCCTTCTCCGCCATTGATGACTCCATCCTCTGCGCGCACCGGGCGCGCGTTGCTATGCCTCACACTGCCGTCCGTCAGGCTACTTCTTGGTGGCCTTCTTCTTGCCCGCGACGGTCTTCTTGGGGCCGCGGCGGGTGCGTGCGTTGGTGCGCGTGCGCTGGCCGTGCACAGGCAGGTTCCTGCGATGGCGCATGCCCCGATAGCTGCCAATCTCGATCAGCCGCTTGATGTTCATGTCCACTTCGCGGCGGAGATCGCCCTCGACCTTCAGCGTGCGGTCCACGTACTCGCGCAGGCGGGCCACCTCATCCTCGGTCAGGTCTTTTACGCGCGTGTCAGGGTTGACGCGCGTCGCCTCCAGCGTCTTCTTGCTGGTGGTCTGCCCGATGCCGAAGATGTAGGTCAGCGCCACTTCTACGCGCTTCTCGCGGGGGATGTCTACCCCGGCGATTCTGGCCATGCGCCAGATCCTCCTCGTTGTGTCGTCCCGAAAACATTCCCAAGTGTCGCCAAACGTCTGGCCAGAGCGTTGCCAGTAGCCGCTCTGCTCGCCTCAATCCGCCTTGCGGCGGTCTCAGCCTGTCTGTCGCCTGTCTGGGGCGCCACGCGCAATGCGACTGGCGCGACGCCCCGGACGTTGCGGCGCGGCTCGTGGATCGCCTGATCCCAAAGACGCGCCAATGCGCGCATGGGCCTGAGACGCCCGCTGGGGCCGCTCGCGCGCTGGCCTCCTTGGAGGAGGGAAATCAGCGCGGGAATGGAGCCTCCAGTGGCGTGTCAGACGACACGCGCGCTTCGAATCGCCAGCGGCAATGCGGTCACATTACCCCTGACGCTGCTTGTGCTTCGGCTCTTTCTTGCAGATGATCATCACCACGCCGTGGCGACGAATCACCCGACAGCTATCGCAGCGTGGTTTCACCGACGCTCGCACCTTCACCTTGAGACTCCTCACCTTTGATGAGACCACGAAAGACCGCGCCCAGCGGACACACCACACTGTCATTCACTAGAAGCGAGTAACAGGCGAGGTTCGCTACAGCGCTGCTACTTTCAGCCGCGCTGCCAGAGAGAGAACCAGAGGCAGGCGGCGAGAGTACGGCCAGAATACGACGCGAGCGCGACCGGGATGCGACGGCGCCCACGAGACGCATGAAGCGCGCGCTAGCTACGGTTGCGCCAGGTGATGCGTCCCTGGGAGAGATCGTAAGGTGATAGCTCCACGCGCACACGATCTCCCGGCACGATACGCACAAAATTGAGCTTCACCTTGCCAGAGAGATAGGCCAGCACCACCCGGTCGCCACCGTCCAGCTCGACGCGAAACTTCGCGTCTGGCAGCGCCTCGACGACGGTCCCTTCGACCTCAATAGCGTCACGCTTGGGCATAAGATCCTTTCCCGTGTCATCACGGTCGTCGTGGCTGCGCGGCCCCCAAAAATGAACAGGCGCAGCCAACTTCCAAGTATAGCACCTCGGCCACGAGGCCGCAAGCGCCACGCCGGAATTCTCAGGGTTTGGGGTAGAGGTAAGCAGTCGC
>JAICVT010000553.1 GCA_025935235.1 Ktedonobacterales bacterium
CGCGCCAGGCGATCAGCTCCTCAGGCGTGCGCACATTGGCCAGGCTCAGCATGGGGGTGAAATGGCGGAACTTGGCGAAGCCCACCGCTGGCTCGCCAGAGACGCGCTGGGTCGGCGAGTCGGGACTGATGACCTCGGGATACGCCGCTTCGAGCGCGCGCAGGGCGCGCATCAGGTCGTCATACTCGGCGTCCGAGATGGTCGGGCTGTCGAGCACATAGTAGGCGTAGTCGGCCTCGCGCAGCCGCTCACTCAATCGCTCGGCCTCGCGGCGCAACTCCGCGATCTCCCGCGTCTCCTTCGTCTCGTCCACCGCAACCTCCGTGACATCGGCTGGCCGCTGATTACCACTCGCTGACACCAGGCTTCTCCTTGAGTGTAGGCGCGAACCTCTCCCCCTGCCCCCTCCCTTTCAGGGAGGGGAACTCGCAGCGAGGCGCTGCGGTGGGCGCGGTGTGTTCTCCAGCGAACGCAACTCCCCTTCTCACTCTGGGCGAGGGGCAGGGGCGCGCCTCGCGGCTCATGTGGCAGTCTAGCACGTGCGCCCACAGAGAGAGCAGCTCCGCAAACAGCCATTCCGCCTGGGTCGCGAGGAAACGGCTACCGGGCGACGGGCGCTGGCCCTCGCCGCAGCGCCAGCGCGCCGGGCAGCAGGTTGACCTCGAAGCGCGGCGCCTGCATCAACTCGCCATCGAGCTGCGCGTGCGCGGGGTGGTCGCTGGCCAGCGTGATGCGCTGGCAGCGCACGATGCGCGTCTCTGGCTGGCCGATGTGCTTGCCACGCTCGACAGCGGGCAGCAGCGTGAGGGCGCGCAAGAGCGACGGCTTCGAGAGCATGCAGACGTCGAAGAGGCCATCCTGCGGGTCGGCGGTGGGATTGATCAGGAAGCCGCCGCCATAGGTTGGGCCGAGGCTCATGGCGACCAGCGCGAAGATCTCATGCAGCGGCTCAGCGTCGTCATATTGCACGGTCAGCGTAGGGCAGCGGTCGTAGTGCAGCAGCAGCTCGGTCAGCGCGGAGGACATATAGAGCGCGCGACCAGAGAGGCCCAGCCGCTTGTAGTGTTCGGCGCGCGCGGCGACGTTGGCATCCAGCCCGACGCTGAGCGCGTTGACAAAGACTACGCCGTTGACCACCCCCACATCCACAGGCGAGACGGGCGCGGTGAGGGCGAGGTCGAGCGCCTGGAGCGGGTCGAGCGGCGCGTGGGCGACATGTAGCGCGAAGTCATTGCCGCTGCCCGCTGGCACGACGCCGAACGGGACGGAGACGCCCGCCGCGATCATCCCGCCCGCCGCCTCATGGATCGCGCCATCACCGCCGACCACCACGATACCGCGCCCCGCCTGCGCCGCCTGCGCCGCCAGCCGCGTGGCGTCGCCCGGCGCTGTCGTCAGCGCCAGCTCGCCGCGCCCGCCCAGCAGCGCGCGCTCGATCACCTTGCGCAGCTTCGCGGCGCGCCCGCCGTTGCTGGCCGGATTCAGGATCACGAACGGCGGCGCGTCGGCGCGTAGGGCGTCGCCGCTGAACGTTTGCAATGGAGCAGGCGCCAGAACTGGCTCGCGCATGGGCGTGGGCCTCCACAGCGTCTATCGCACAATATGACCGCAATCGCATGCGTACTGATGTAACGTGCGACCGCGCGAATCGGCGCGCTGAGCTTCGCGAGAGCCTAGATGCGCCGCTCCTCATGCTGCTCGCCAAAGACGCGGCGCAGCGTGTCGCTGATCTCGCCGAGTGTGGCCAGCGCCTCGACCGAGGCCAGGATGCGCGGCATCAGGTTCTCGCTGCCGCGCGCCGCTGTCTCCAGCGCGGCCAGCGTCGCGCCAACGGCGGCGTTGTCGCGCCGTTCGCGCAGCGCGGCCACCTTCCGCGCCTGGCGTCGACCGGCCTCGGCGTCCACCTTCAGGATCGGCGGCAGCTTCGACTCGGTCGTCTCGAACTTGTTGACGCCAACGACAATGCGCCGCTTCTCATCCAGCTCGCGCTGGTAGCGATAGGCCGCCTCCTCGATCTCGCGCTGGATGTAGCCCTGCTCGACCGCGCGCACGCTGCCGCCCAGCGCGTCAATCTTCTCGATGTAGTCCCAGGCCAGCCG
>JAICVT010000597.1 GCA_025935235.1 Ktedonobacterales bacterium
CTGCCGCCGCTGGATGCGCGCTGGTGGGGGCGGCTGATGCTGGCGCTGGGCGGCGCGCTGACCGTGTTGCAATACGTCGTCAGCCGCGCGTCGTACACCTATCCGGCGTCGTCGGCGCGCTATATGATCGGCCTCTATGTCTGCGCGCCGCTGATGATCGCGCCGCTCGTGGCGGCCTGCGCGGCGGTCTGGCGCGGGCGTGGCGCCGCCGCTGGCTCTGAAGGCGCGCAGCGCGTGCGGCTGCGCGTGGCGCTGGTCGCGCCGCTGGGAGTGGCGCTGCTGGCGCTAATGTTCATCCTCCAGGCGGCGAGCGCGGCGCAAGCCCTGGCCGCGACGGCGGATCGCCAGATATACGGGCAGCCGATGGGCCAGCGCGACGCGCGGCTGGTGGCCTTCCTCCAGGCGCATCATAGCGCAGAGTTCTACGCGGGCTACTGGACGTGTGTGCGGCTGGTCTTCACCTCTGAGCAGCGGGTCAACTGCTCCGTCATCGCCTCCGACGACGCCTTCAAGCCAGGCTTCAATCGCTATCCTCCGGCGGTGCGACGCACGCTGGCGTCGCCGCATCCGGCGTGGGTCTTCGATCTGGCGCGTGGCGACGAAGACCCACAGGTTCCGGCGCAGGTGGAGGCGTGCATCACTGCGAGACAGCCGCGCTGTCTCGGCTACACCTCCGTCACGCAGGACAACTACCTCATCTTCTACTACGCCGGCCAGCCTGCCGCGGCGCCAATGACAGCCGCTCCCTGGCGCAATCTTGCCGCCTTTCTACGGATGGCGAGGCCCGCGTCGCATGCTATACTTGCCGGCGTGAGCGGTTCTGAGCCCCGCCTCATGATTTCAGCGTATGATCCCACTCTGATATGACTGTGCGCGGCGATGGCAAGGCGGCCTCGACATCCGCGCGTGGCTGTCCCGCGCCCGACTGGCGCGCCCTGTGGTGTGTGGAGGTGGATGATGGCGGCGCCAGAGAACGGCGAAACGTCCGTCACGTCCTCCCTTGACCAGCATGACCAGCTCGGCCAACAGTCCTGTGTGCTGGAGACGCTGCTGTGGTCGGATAGCTCCGCCGATCTCGCCAATCCCGCTGGGCGCGCGGGCCTGCGCTACGTCATCCTGGATGGCTTCGAGCAGGCGATTGATTTCTGCCAGCGCCGCTTGCTGGCCGATCTCGTCGCGCCCATGCCACCCGAGGAGCCGGAGGAGCCGGAGGAGCCGGAGGAGGCGGAGGAGGCGGAGGAGAGCGCCACGCTGGCGCGCTGGCGACGCGCACGCGCACGCTTCGCGCCCGATAAGCTGGCTGTGCGCTGGCGCGCCGCTCGCCGCGCGCTGGCGGCGCTGCGCCAGCAGACCGCCGAGGCTGGGTATGCGCCCGCGCTGGCCGAGCGCCTGCGCGACGTGGTTCAGCGCTACGGGCTGGATTTTGAGCTGGGCGCGGTCTATGTCCTGCCAGATGATCTGGCGGCGCTGCTGGCGCGCGTCGGCGATCCGTTCGTCTGGTGGGATGACGCCATCGAGCGCGCCGAGCAGGCGCACATGCCCTTCGACTACACCAACCCCGCGCACCGGGCCGCCCTGGCGCGTCGCGTGCGCGAGGCCAACGAAGATGGCGACTATCTGGATGATGGCGGAGGCGTGTTTGGCGCGACCAGCGCGCCA
>JAICVT010000568.1 GCA_025935235.1 Ktedonobacterales bacterium
GCCGAGCAGCGGCTGATTGTACCAGAAGATGGCGTTCACGCAGACCCACGAGCCACTCTGGACCAGGCTCAGCCCGACCAGCGCGGGCTCGCGGCGCATCAGCCGCCACGCGGCGGCCAGCGGATGCGGCGCTGCTTGCCGATCGGCGCCGCCTGCCGTCTCTGGCGCGGCAGGCAGCGGCAGCAGCGGGCGCAGCAGCCAGGTCGTGCCGATGGCCAGCGCGGCGGGAAACAGCGTAGCGATGACCGCGATGGTGGGATCGTGCGCCGCGAAGAGTGAGCCAGTCACCAGCCCGATGAAGAAGCCGACGCTGGCGCTGGCGCCCAGCAGCGCGAACGCGCTGGAGCTGCTGATTGGCTCGCCCGCGCGCGACCCATCGGCCAGCGTGCGCATCAGCACGGCGTCCTCGGCGCCCGCATCGCACGCCACGCCCGCGCCAAACAGCACCGAGCCTATTGCGAAGATGAAGAAGTTGAACGAGACCAGCGTCACTAGCACGCTGGCAAGGTTCAGGATGCGGCTGACGATCAGCAGCCTGCGATAACCCACGCGGTCGGCCCAGACACCGGTAGGGATATTCAGCAGCCAGATGCTCAGTGACAGTACCGACTCCAGCAGGAAGATTTCGGTATAGTTCAGTCCGCGGCTGGTCTCGAACTTCACCAGCACGGCGCTGTAGAAATACATGTTCGTGAGGACGCGCGTCTCGGCCAGTCGGCGGATATTGGGAATGGTGAGGAGCCGCAGCCAGGTCTGGGGCAGCGGCGCACGGCGGACGCGAATCGAGGGTGTCATAGGGGGGCTATCTCCCGGTCACGGTAACAGATGAACGCAAACGCATAGGGTGCGGTCATCCCGACCGGGGGCGCACGAACGTGAGCGCCAGTGAGTCGTAGAGGAGCTAGATTGTCGCGTGAGGGGGCGAGGATTTACGTCGGCGCGCGGCGCATCAGCCGATCATAATGCGGTGTCATGGATGCGCTCCCTTTCACGCTGGCCGCGTCGTGCGACTCACCAACCACCCGATGGCGCACGGATCTGTCGCGGGCATCGTAGCACACCGCGCGAGGTCGGCGCGCCCGCGCTCAGGGCCGCTCATAGACCACGTACTGCCCACGCCGGAAGACGACGGGCCAGCGCTCCACCCGCGCCAATATCGGCGCCAGCGCGGGTAACTGATCGGGCGCGGCAAGCTGGCGCAGCAGGTCATCCACGATCACGAAGCGCGCCGACGATGGCGCGATGTCATACGCCCAGCGGTTGCGTGGCAGGCCAGCGGGATAGAACGCCGCCGCCTGCCCACCATACGCCACCGTCTGCACGATGTCGGCGCCTGCGATGCCCAGCGGCCGCCCCTGCTCGTCCACCGGCTGATCGAAGGCCCACGCGATCTGCGGCGAGGCCAGCACCAGATCGCCGCGCCGCGCGTGCGCCAGCGTGAACTGGATTGCCGCCTGCGCATCGGCCGGCGTGGCCAGCAGGTTATCTTGTGGCGTTGTCAGCGTTCCGGCCAGCCCCGCCGCGTCGCTCGCGCCCGCCAGCGCCACCGGCGAGCCAATCGCCACGAACACCAGCAGCGCCATCAGGAAGCGCGAGAGCAGCGCCGGCCCGCTCGCGACCACATCCTCGATCTTCTCGCCCGCCGCTGAGCGCCGCGCCGCCCGCGCGCTCAGCCAGCGATCGAGCCAGCGATCCAGCGGCGCCAGCCACTCCTCAGCCCAGGTGAAGAGCTTGCCCGCGCCCGCCGCCAGCGCCACACCCGCGCCCAGCGCCAGCAGCGGCAGCAGCGGCGTCGCCGTGTGGAAGCTCGGCCCCAGCGTTCGCACCTTCAGGATCACCAACCCCAGCAGCGCCATGGCGCCAAGCAACAGATTGCGTGACCTCGCCCGGTGGATCAGGAACAGCCCGACCAGTCCCAGCAGCAGCCAGGCGTCGTAGGTGACGAGCCGCTGATAGTTGA
>JAICVT010000519.1 GCA_025935235.1 Ktedonobacterales bacterium
AAGACCTGCTTGATGAAGCGCATGCCGCGCCGTGTGAAGGTATATTCGATCTGGCCCACCTCGGCGACGATGCGCGTCTCCAGCCCGGTCTCCTCGCGCACCTCGCGCAGCGCCGTCTGCTCGCGCGTCTCGTTGGGCGCCGGTGTGCCCTTGGGCAGCGTCCAGATGTTCTCGCGCACATGGCCCACCAGCGCGATCTCGACCCGCCCTCCTTGCGCTGGCTGCTCTGTTTGCTCATCGGGCGGTCCAGCCGCGCTATCAGCCGAGGGCGGCGCCACGCGGAAGACGACGCCCCCGGCGGAGAAGGCGCGCACGACTCGTTTCTTTGCCATCGAACTCTCGTCTAGACGACGCTGACCGCCCGGCTGACCGCCTGAGCCGCCGCAGGCCAGGAACGCCACACTCACCACACACCGCACACACATCGCACACACATCGCGCGCGCCTCCCTGGCCTGGCTCGTCGGCATGTGCGGCGGCGAGCGCCTGGAGGCCATGTGGAGGACGCGCGCGGAAAAGATCGCGCCCGTGGTCGGCCCAACTGCGAAGGCGCGCTCAGCCGCGAGCGCGCTCGGCCAACCGATCCAGCGGGTTGTCGCTCAGCAGTGACGGGGCGGGGCGACTCTTATCGCGATTGACGCGCAAGATCTTCAGCAGGTACTGCTCGGAGTTCAGGTAGTAGGGGTTGCGCTTGATGAACTTGCCCACGACGGCGATCGGGTGCAGCTTGAGCAGCTCGACCACGAGCAGACCGGGGAGCTTGGAATAGTCGTAGTGCATCAGCGCGATGATGGGGGCGTTCTGGAAGGTGAACACGGCGTCTGAGGCGGCTTCATACTTGAGGATCTGTTCCGGGGTGGCGATGTCGGCGGTCAGCCAGGTCATGTCCATCGAGACGCGGACGGCTTTCCAGCCTTCGCGGAGCGCCTGCGCAATAAAGGTCTGGTGCGTCGAGAGCAGGTGATACGAATCAAAGCGCTTGCCAACCAGCAGAGATTCGCGATCCGAAATGAATACCAGCTGGCCCGATTGCGTCAGCCCGTCTACATCCACTCCGGACTTACGCAAGGTGTCGGTCATCTCCCGCACCGAGGACTCTGAGCCAGCGAACAGGCATTTCTCCTCAGAGGAGAGGCCGGATTCCAGCAGTTTTGCCGTCACACCAGTGATCTCACCCACCTTGTTATACAACTGAAGAATATGCGAACCCGGCGGAATGCGCTCCGACTTTCCCTCGACGCTCAAATCCATGCTGCTTCACCTCCGCTGCCTAGTATCAGATCGCAGGCCACACCTCATACCTGCTCATACACTCGGGAATGCTCGTCGCGGGCAACCACGCCCCACGGATGCTGGCGTCCTCATGCGCAGGGATCGGCGTTCATTACACAGGCCAGCCGCCAGGTTGAACGCAACGTGAGCGCACGGGGGAACAGTATGGGCGCTCCAGGGGCGTCAAGCCGCTTGGAGTCTGGGAAAAATCTGCGTGGTCTGCCTGACGGCGTCTGGGAGAGAGTATAGACAAGAGTACCAGCACTGTCAAGCCAATACGTCAACCTGATCGCTCAATTGTGAACAGTTTAACAGTCAACCAACGAGTCTGGGCATCGAATAATTGGCCTCTCACTCGCCTCGCGCCGCTCACGATTTGCGTGCCAAAACGAGGCGAACGATTGCCCAGGCAGCGACCGCGTGGCTATAGTGGCGCATCGTGGCGGCAGGCAAGCCGTGTCGCTCACCTGCCCGCTGCCGCGCCGCATCGCGCGATCTCATTGCTCGCTCATTGCTCGCTCATTGCTCGCGCATCGTAGGGAAGAGGATCACCTCGCGGATGTTCTCCTGGTCGGTCAGCAGCATCGTCAGGCGATCAATACCGCCACCGAAGCCGCCTGTTGGCGGCATGCCGACCTCCAGCGCCTCGATGTAGTCCTCGTCGAGTTGCTGCGCCTCCTCATCGCCGCGCGCCCGCTGGCGAGCCTGATCCTCGAAGCGCGCGCGCTGATCCAGTGGATCGTTCAGCTCGCTGAAGGCGTTGCCCAGCTCCAGTCCGGCGGCGAACGGCTGGAAGCGCTCGGCGGTGTCACTGGTCCCTGGCTTGGCCTTGGCCAGCGGCGAGAGATCGCGCGGATAGTCGTACAGGAAGACCGGCCCCACCAGCTTCGACTGCGGCCCCTTGACGATGCTGTCCTTCAGCTCGTCAATCAGCCGACCGCGGCCCAGGCGTGGATCGGGCCGGTAGCCCTGCTGCTCCATCGCGCGGGCCAGGTCGTCGCGCTCAGGGTATCGCTCGTAGTCAATGCCAGTATGCTCGGCGATGGCCTCGCGCAGCGTCATGCGGCCCCACGGCGGCGCCAGATCAATCTGCCGCCCCTGATAGGTGAAGACCGTCGAGCCGAGTGTCTGGCGAGCGATGTAGGCGTACATCTCTTCCACCA
>JAICVT010000224.1 GCA_025935235.1 Ktedonobacterales bacterium
CCAGCGTCGCGGCGAGCGTGGCCTGCCGCGCGTGCGCCGGACGCAGGAGGTTGAGCGCGCGGCCCGTGGCGTCGCGTACCTCGGCGGCGCGGGCCTGCCATAGCGGGTCGGGCAGCGCCTCCAGCTCGCGCGCCTGCTCTTCGGCGGCCCGCGCCAGCGCGGCCTCGGCGCCCAGATGCTCACTGGCGATCAGCTCATCCACGCGGTCGAGGATGGTGGGGTCCTCCAGCATCATCGCCTGTGCCTCGAAGATGTCGGCCTGCCCGGCGTCGGCGCGCTGGCGAACCTGCTCTACCAGGGCGCGCAGTTCCGCGGCGGCGGCGGCCAGCGCCTCACGCGCGCGGCGCTGCTCCTCAGCGGGATCGGCGGCTTTCGCATCGTTGGCGGGAGCAGGCGCGCTGGCGACGCGCACGAAGCGCAGCGCCGCGCCTACCGCGACCCCCGGCGAGGCGGCCACCCCGCGCAACGTGAGCGGGCCGCGCGCCACGCCATCTGATGGCGTCTGATCCGCCATGGGTCCACGCCTCCGATTCGCTCGCCAGGTCGGCTGGCGACTGAAGTCGCGCCTGGGAGGCCTGCGGGCCGCGAAGTCCGCTTCCCAGGCGCGGTTTCAACTGCCAGCCTCTCGGCCCACCGAGCGATAAACATGACTGTCCTACCCGCCGACACCCTTGTCCATCGTTGTGGCGTCTTTGGCGGTGGCGGCCACCTGCGCCAGATCACTGCCAATCGAAGCTTCGACAGCGGCGACTACCGCGCCCTCCACCAGCGGCGCATCGCTCAGCCGCACACGCGCGCGCCGCTCTTCGGGCAGCGCCTCCAGCGCCATCTGCGCGATCAACGTAGCGCTGCCCAGGTCCATCAACACCAGCGCGCCATCGCCGGTTTCAGCCGCCTCCAGCGCGCGCTGCACCTTCTCCAGCGAGGTCCCCAGCTCGCCTGTGTCCGTGCCACCAGCCGCCACAATCGTTACCGCGCCCTGCGTCATCTGGCCCGCCAGCTCCGCCACGCCCTCCGCCAGGCGCTGGCTGTGCGAGACGATCACCAGCCCCACCGTCATGGCGCTAGCCCTCGTCCGCAGCGGCGCGCAGCATCAGCGCGGTGGAGGTGGCGCCGGGGTCCTGATGATCCTTGCTGCGCTCGCCCAGATAACTGGCGCGTCCCTTGGTGGCCAGCATCGGGATGGTAGCGCGCACGCCCTCCTCGGCGGCGTCAGCGGCGGCGGCCAGAGCGGCGGCTTTGTCTTTGCCATCGGCCAGCGCGGCGGAGAAGGCGCTCACGGCTGGCTCCAGCGCGTCAATCATCGTCTTCTCGCCCGCCTGCGCCTTGCCACGCGCCTTGATGCCCTCCAGCGCGGCCTGCAAGCCCTCCTCGATGTCGGCTGGCTCCAGCGCGGTCTTGCCCGCCAGCGCCATCCCCGCCCGCAGAAACGCCGTGCCATAGAGCGGGCCACTGGCGCCGCCGACGGTGGAGACGAGCGTCGCGCCAACCGTCTTGAGAATCGCGCCGACATCCTGAACGTCGTGCGGCGCGCCCTCAGCCTTGAGCTTGGCCATCACAGCGGTGAAGCCACGATCCATGTTGACGCCGTGGTCGGCGTCGCCAATGGCGGCGTCCAGATCGGTCAGGTAGGCGCGCTGCTCATGCAGCCTGCCTGCCACTTTCTCAAGCCACGCGAGCAATGCTGCGCTGTCCAGTGCCATCGCATGCGCCTCCTGATGTGAGGGGTGAGCTGAATCCAGATTCCCCCTCTCCTGGCGGGAGAGGGGGTTAGGGGGTGAAGTTCTACTGGCCAGCCTGGCTGGCGATCTGCAGCAGCCCCTCGTCGGTCAGGCTGCGTCGCACCGCGCGCGTGTACTCCTCGATCTCGGCGCTGGCGACGGCAGGCGACCAACCTAGCTCGCTCGCCATCAGCGATGAGACCTCCTCCGCCACGCCCGCGCCACGCCTCCGGTCTTCCAACTCGATGCGCATGCGACGCGCCAGCGTATCATCCAGCCGCATCGCCATCTCATCGCGGCAGGCATAGACGACCTCGGCGAGGATGTACGGCAGGTCTTCGATCAGCCGCTTGCCCAGCGCGGGCTGCGCCTTCACCAGATCGAGAATCTCCAGCGCGTGGCTGCCATAGTTGAATGCCAGCGACTCTTCGATCTTGGCGTCCAGCCCCAGCTCGATGCAGCGCCGCGAGATGTCGCGCCGCGCCTGCTTCCAGTTGACCGCGCCAGAGAGCGCCAGCTTCTCGGTTGGGTGATGCAGCGGCATGGCGTCGCGCCGCGCCAGCACGTCCACGGTATCCTGCGCCATGCGGCGATAGGTCGTCAGCTTGCCGCCGACGATCGTGACCATGCCATTATCCTCTTCCAGCACCACATGCGTGCGCGAGAGGTTGGCCGCGGGCCGCTCGCGCGAGCGCACCAGCGGACGATAGCCCGCGTAGACGCCAATCAGGTCCTGGCGCGTCAGGTGGACATTCATGTAATGGTTGACGTGGCGGATGAGATAGTCAATGTCGTCGGGGGTGGCTTCCGGATGATCGAGGTCGCCAGAGCCGGTGTCGGTCGTGCCGATGAGCGCGCGGTCTTCCCACGGCACCACGAAGAGCAGACGCCCATCTTCCGTCTCTGGCAGCACCACGCCCGTCTCGCCGATGCCCAGTCGCTCGGCTGAGACGACCAGATGCACGCCCTTGCTCGGCTCCAGCATGACTTTGGACTGGTCGCCGGTCAGCGAGGCCAGGCGCTCGGCAAAGATGCCCGTCGCATTGACGATGTGACGCGCCCGCACGACCAGCTCGCGCCCACCCAGGGTGTCGCGCACACGCGCCGCCGCAAGTTTGCCATCGCGCTTGTCGAAGCCCGTCACCTCAGCGTAGTTGGCGACCGCCGCGCCAAAGCGCGCCGCCGTGCGCAGCACCGCGACCACCAGCCGCGTGTCATTGGTCTGGCCATCGTAGTAGACGAACGCTTCTTTCAGACCCTCACCGCGCAGCGTTGGCGCCAGTGTCAGCGCCTGCTCCACGCTGATGCGCCGATGGCGCGCGAAGCCGCGACTGCCCGCCAGTGCGTCGTAGAGTGTGAGGCCGGCGGCGATCATCAGGCCCAGCCCGATGCCTTTGGGTGGGGTAATAGGGACGCCGAGCGGCCGCTTCGCGTCTTCATAGAGCGGCAGCACGAAGGCCAGCGGCTGCACCAGGAATGGCGCATTGCGCAGCAGCGCGCCGCGCTCCACCAGCGCCTCGTGGACGAGCGCGAAGTCGAACTGGGGCAGGTAGCGAATGCCGCCATGCACCAGCTTGGTAGATTTGCTGCTGGTGGAGCCGCCGAAGTCGCTCGCCTCTACCAACGCGACGCTATAGCCGCGAGCAGCGGCGTCGAGCGCGACACCGACACCCGTGATGCCTCCGCCGACGACCAGCACATCGAATGTCTCGGCTTCCATGCGATCCAGATTGTCGGATCGGGTTCCGGCGTTGAGTGGCGGCATATCCATCCCTCCTCGTGTGGGGCAGTGCGCATCTTGCGCGAATTCGCGTCGCCGACTTGCCTCTCCATCCCTCCCCTCGCACGGGAAAGGGTGGAGCGGTCGCATCAGGCGCGAACACGCGCGCTCCCATCGAGTGCGATTGAGTGTGGCCCGCCCTGCGACTGGCGACATCCTCCGCATCAGATGGTAGCGCGCGTAGTGTGAGCCAACCAGAGCACTATCTCTCGATTGGCTCACAATGTTCGGGCGCCCGCGTTCAGGCGATAGTGCGCGGAGTCAGGCGAGCCAACAGGCGAGCGGTCGGGCTAGTCGGCAAGCTCGCTCCGCTCATCGCGGACCGTCCTTCCCTCGGTACCTGCGCCGGGAATCTTCTCGAACTTATCACGCAGCACAGGATGCAGCGTGACGTTGTAGATCAGCGCGGCGATGATCGCGCCGACAAGAGGAGCGACGATTGGCACCCAGAAATACCAACTGAACGTCTGCCCGAGGCCGTTGATGCCATTGCCGGGGAATGCCGCCTGGCCGAAGCCCACCATCCACGCCAGCACGCGCGGCCCGAAGTCACGGGCGGGATTGATGGCGTAGCCAGAGGTCGTGCCAAACGACATGCCGATGGCTACCACCAGGATGCCGATGATGAACGGCGCCAGGTTCGAGAGCGGCGGAGAGTTGCGCGCGTCGGTGATGACGAAGATCAGGAACACGAGCAGGAACGTTCCGAGGATCTCATCGAAGACAGCGTTCCAGAGCGGAACGATCTGGCCGCCGATCGCGTTGTGCGGGTAGGTGAAGAAGAACTGCGACGGACCTGTCGCGCTTTGGAGTGAACCGCGCGTGATTTTGGCCGCCGTTTCAACTGAGGACATTCCATTGGCGTACTCGACCCACAGGATCAGCGCCGCGAACCACGCCCCCAGGAACTGGAATAGCGCATACCATCCCACCTTCCGCCAGGGGAACGCCCCCTTCATCGCCAGACCGACCGTGACGGCGGGGTTGAGGTGCGCGCCGCTGATCGTGCCAGCCACGAACACGCCTAACATGACGGCGAAACCCCAGCCCCAGTTGATCAGCAACCAGGAGGCTGAGCTTGATGTGAGTCCCAGACTCGGGGTACCGAAGCCGTTGAATAGCAATACGACGGCCACCACGCCGTCACCAAACAGGATCAGGATCATCGTACCGAGGAACTCGGCGAGCAACTCGCCCCCAAGCCCCGTGCGGCTGGTCAGGTCCGATGGCATGTCCAGTACCCTCCCATTGCAAGAGATGATGTGTCCGTCGGGTCGCTCGCGAACGGGCGGCATGCGCTGGCGCCAGGTCGCGCGCTCCCGCTCCAGGGAAAAGAAAACCGTCCGACATCGAGGCATGGGGAGGGACATCGGGTTGGTGGCCCGACCAGCGCGAGCCAGCGTCAGCCACACTGAGCCAGATCGTCACTCCCCACGCCCGAGGGTGAAGCGGGTGAAGCGCCAGCTCCACCCTCGCCAGGGGTTGTTCGCGCCTGCCGCCGGGCTACTCGTCTTTCGCCCAGTCGCGGGCGCGGTCGACCGCGCGCTTCCAACCCTTGTACAGCTTCTCGCGCTCATCCTCACTCATCGAGGGGGTGAAGACCCGATCAACTGCCCAGTTGTTGGTCACGTCTTGCAGGCTGTCCCAGTACTTGACCGCCAGCCCCGCCAGATAGGCCGCGCCCAGCGCGGTCGTCTCGGCGACGACGGGCCGCTGCACGCGCACGCCGAGGATGTCGGCCTGGAACTGCATCAGCCAGTTGTTGGCGACCATGCCGCCATCAACCCTGAGGTCCTTGAGCTGCACGCCAGAGTCAGCCTCCATCGCCTGCGCCACATCGCGGGTCTGGTAGGCGGCGGCCTCCAGCGCGGCGCGGGTGATCTCGGCGCGGCCGGAGCCGCGGGTCAGGCCGACGATGGCGCCGCGGGCATACTGATCCCAGTAGGGCGCGCCCAGGCCGACGAAGGCGGGCACGAGGTAGACACCGCCCGTGTCCTTCGTGCCTTGTACCAGCGCCTCGGTCTCGGCGGCGGTGCTGATGATCTTGAGCGAGTCGCGCAGCCACTGCACAGCGGCGCCGGTGATGAAGATGCTGCCCTCCAGGCAGTACGTCACCTTGCCGTTCACGCCCCAGCCGATGGTGGTCAGCAGACCGCTCTTGGAGACTTCGGCCTTCTCGCCCGTGTTGAGCAGCAAGAAGCTGCCGGTGCCATACGTGTTCTTGGCCATGCCGACCTCGAAACACGCCTGGCCGAAGGTCGCCGCCTGCTGGTCGCCCGCGTCCCCCGCGATGGGAATCGCGCCGCCGAACAGGCTCGACTCGGTCTCGCCATAGACCTCGCTACTCTGGCTCGGCTTCGGCAGCATCGAGCGTGGGATGTTCATCTTCTGTAAGATCTCGTCATCCCAGTCGAGTGTGTGGATGTTGAAGAGCATCGTGCGCGAGGCGTTCGAGTAGTCGGTCGTATGCGCCTTGCCGCCGGTCAGCCGCCAGATCAGATAGGTATCAACGTTTCCGAAGAGTAGCTCGCCCTTCTCTGCTCGCTCGCGCGCGCCCTGCACGTTGTCGAGCATCCATTTGACCTTGGTGCCAGAGAAGTAGGCGTCTATGACCAGGCCGGTCTTCTCGCGAATCTTCGGCTCCCAGCCCTCTGATTTGAGCTGATCGCAATACGAGGCGGTACGGCGATCCTGCCAGACAATCGCGTTCATCAGCGGCGCGCCGGTGTTCTTGTCCCAGATCAGCGCCGTCTCGCGCTGGTTGGTGATGCCGATAGCGGCGATGTTCGCTGCCGACAGCCCCTTCTCGTGCATCACCGTCTGCGCGGTGGCGAGCTGCGACGCCCAGATGTCTTCGGGGTTGTGCTCCACCCAGGCGGGCTGTGGATAGATCTGTGGAAATTCGCGATTGGCGGTGGCGACCGCGTGCCCCTCGTGGTTGAAGAGGATCGCGCGCGAGCTTGTCGTGCCCTGATCCAGCGCTAGCACATACTTTTCCTGAGAGTCAGCCATGCCGTCAACCTCCTCTGGTTGAGACGCTTTCGCGCCACTATCCTCGCGCCGCCACCGTGGCGATGCAAGTCATGCGGTCATGTCAGTCGTGCCGTGTCTGTGTCGTGTCTGTGTCGTGTTTGTGGTAGTCGGTCGCCGCTGAGGATGGGGTGGTCAGGCGCCCCAGCGCAGCCCAGGGGTGACGACGGGCGCATCCCAGAGTCGGGTCATCTCGTCATCCAGGCGCAGGAGGGTCACAGAGCAGCCTGCCATCTCGAGCGAGGTGATATAGCTGCCGACCAGGTTGCGCGCAATTGTGATGCCATGTCCCTTGAGGATGCGATTGACCTCGTTGAACATGACGTACAGCTCGATAAGCGGTGTCCCGCCCATGCCGTTGACGAACGCCAGCACGGAGTCGCCCGACTTGAACGGCAGATCCTCCAGGATGGGATTGACGAGCAGCTCGGCGATCTGCGCCGCCGTGCCGAGCTTCATGCGCGTGCGGCCAGGCTCGCCGTGTATGCCGATGCCGATCTCCATCTCGTCGGCGCCCAGGTCGAAGGTGGGCTTGCCCGCGGCGGGGGTGGTGCACGAGGTGAGTGCCATGCCCATGCTGCGGCCATTGGCGTTGACCTTGCGGCAGAGGTCGGCCACCTGCTTGAGTGTGGCCTTCTCTTCAGCCGCCGCGCCGCAGATCTTCTCGGCCAGCACGGTCGTCCCTACGCCGCGCCGCCCTGCCGTATAGAGGCTGTCCTTAACGGCGACATCATCGTCAATGACGACGCTCTCGACCTCGATGCTATCGGCCTGCGCCATCTCGGCGGCCATCTCGAAGTTCATCACGTCGCCGGTGTAGTTCTTGACGATGTGCAGCACCCC
>JAICVT010000032.1 GCA_025935235.1 Ktedonobacterales bacterium
CTCAATGATGAACCTTCGGCGGGCGAGCCGCCCACCTACCACCATCTGACCGTCGAGCGGCGCGGGTTCGCCGCCTGGGTGACGCTGAGCCGGCCAGAGACGCACAACGCCTTCAACGAGGCGCTGATCGCCGACCTGACCGCGGCTTTCACCCGCCTGAGCGCCGACGACGACATCCGCGCGGTCGTGCTGCAAGGGGCCGGGCGTAGCTTCTGCGCTGGCGCCGATCTGCACTGGATGCGCGCCAGCCTCGACTACACCCACGAGCAGAATGTCGCCGACGCGCTGCGCATGGCGGATATGTTCCGCGCCATAGACAACTGCCGCCATGCGGTGATTGGCCGCATCCACGGCGCGGCGCTGGGCGGCGGCGCCGGGCTGACCGCCGTCTGCGACATCGCCATCGCCAGCGACGACTGCCGCTTCGGCTTCACCGAGGCGCGGCTGGGCATCGCGCCTGCCGTCATCTCGCCCTTCGCCACGCGCAAGATCGGCGTCAGTCACGCGCGCGCGCTCTTCATGACGGCGGAGCGCTTCACCGCCGAGCGCGCCCTGGCGATCGGGCTGGTCCATCAGGTCGTGCCTGCCGCCGAGCTGGATGACGCCGTGCAGGCGACGCTGCGCAACATCGGGCTGAGCAGCCCGGCGGGCGCGCAGGCCGCCAAGCGCGCCGCGATGGCCGTCCTCAGCCTGCCCGATGCCGAGGCGCGCGAGCTGACCGCGCAGACCATCGCGGGCCTGCGCGTCAGCGAAGAGGGCCAGGAGGGTATCCGCGCGTTTCTGGAGAAGCGCACGCCGAGCTGGGCGCTGACCGATGAGTAAGCCGAAGAGCCAGCGCACGCCGTTCAAGACGGTGCTGGTCGCCAATCGCGGCGAGATCGCCGTGCGGGTGATGGCAGGCATCCAGCAGGCGGGCGCCGTCGCCGTCGCCGTTTACTCCGATGTGGACACCGACGCCATGCACGTGCGCGCCGCCGATCGCGCCATCGCCATCGGCCCGGCGCCCGCCCGCGAGAGCTACCTGAACATCCCGCGCATCATCGCGGCGGCGCGCGAGTCAGGCGCCGAAGCCATCCACCCCGGCTACGGATTCCTCTCCGAGAATGCCGAGTTCGCGCAGGCCTGCGCCGACGCGGGCATCGTCTTCATCGGCCCGCCCCCCGACGCCATCCGCCTGATGGGATCGAAGACCGCCGCCAAGCGCGCCGTGGAGCAGGCGGGCGTGCCGACCGTCCCTGGCTACATGGGCGACGCGCGTGACACCAGGACGCTGGAGCGCGAGGCCGCCCGCGTCGGCTACCCGATCATGCTGAAGGCGGCGGCCGGCGGCGGCGGCAAGGGCATGCGCATGGTGCGCGCGGCCTCGGAGTTCGCGGAGGCGCTGGAGGGCGCGCGGCGCGAGGCGTTGGCGGCGTTTGGCGATGAGACGGTCTTCATTGAGAAGCTGGTCGTCGCGCCGCGCCATGTCGAGTTCCAGATTCTGGCTGACACCCACGGCCACACGATCCACCTGGGCGAGCGCGAATGCTCGATCCAGCGCCGCCACCAGAAGATCATCGAGGAAAGCCCCTGCATCGCGCTGACGCCTGAACTGCGCGAAGAGATGGGTGCGGCGGCGGTGGCGGCGGCGCGCTCGGCGGGCTATGTCAACGCTGGCACCTGCGAATTCCTGCTCGATCAGGAGGGTCGCTACTACTTTCTGGAGATGAACACGCGGCTCCAGGTGGAGCATCCCGTGACGGAATCCGTGACGGGCTACGATCTGGTGCGCTGGCAGCTCGCTATCGCGGCGGGCGAGCCGCTGACCATCCACCAGCGCGACATCTTCCCGCGCGGCCACGCCATCGAGGCGCGGATCTATGCCGAGGATCCGTCGCGGGGCTACCTGCCATCCAGCGGACGCGCGCTGGTCGTCGCCGCGCCACGCGCCCCCGGAGTGCGGGTGGATGCGGGCATCGAGTCGGGCGACGATGTGACGGTCAACTACGACCCGATGCTGGCCAAGCTGATCGCCCATGCCGAGGATCGCCCCGCCGCCATCGCTCGGATGCGCTGGGCGCTGGACCACTTCGCTATCCTCGGCGTCGCCACCAACAGCGCGTTGCTCGGCGCGATCGTGGACGAGCCGGACTATCAGGCGGGCGCGACCAATACCGCCTATCTAGAAACGCACACCTTCGAGACGCTGGCCGACGACCAGCCGATCCCCACCGAGGCGCTCGCCGCCGCCGCGCTCTGGGAGACGCTCGCTGGCGCGCAGCCGACCCGCGCGCGTGGCGAGCCGTTCAATCCCTGGCGCAACGGCGCGGCGGCCAGCGCGGCGGGCAGCGAGCGCAGCCTTCGCTTCACGCGCGGCGAGGCCAGCCACACGATCCGGCTGCGGTCGAGCGGCGACGCGCGCTATGCTCTGAGCGTGGATGGCAAGCCGTTTCCGGCGGCTGATGTCGCCGTCGCGGCCACGCTGGGCGAGGGTGGGCGGCTGACACTGGCCATCGGCGACCAGCGCGAGACGCTCTATGTGGCGCGGCGCGGCTACGAAACGCTGGTCTGGCGGCGCGGGCAGGTCTACACGCTTGCGCGCCCGCGCCCGCTGGATGTGGACCTCGCCGCGCACAGCGCCGACGTCCGCCCCCGCGCGCAGACGCTGACCGCGCCGATGGCTGGCACGATCATCAAAGTCAACGTGCGCGAGGGCGATCTGGTCGAGGCGCGGCAGACGCTGGTCGTGCTGGGCGCGATGAAGATGGAGCATGCCATCACCGCGCCACACGCGGGCCGGGTGCGGCGGGTGGCGGCCGCCGCAGGCGATGTCGTGCCGGGCGGCGCGACGCTGGTCGAGTTGGCCGCCATCGAGGAGGCGACCAAGGAGGCGACGCATGGCTGAGAATCCGCTCCAGGGACTGCCCCGGCGCGTCAAGGTAGTCGAGGTCGGCCCACGCGACGGCCTGCAGAACGAGAAAGGCGTCATCGCGACCGCCGACAAGATCACCTTCATCAATCTGCTGGCCGACGCGGGCTTCTCGGTGATCGAGGCGACGTCGTTCGTCAGCCCGAAGGCCATCCCACAGCTCGCCGACGCCACCGAGGTGATGGCGGGCATTACGCCGCGCCCCGGCCTGCGCTACACCGCGCTCGTTCCCAACGCCAGGGGCATGCGGCGCGCGCTCGACGCCGGACTGCGCGAGGTCGCCGTCTTCACCGGAGCCAGCGAGACGTTCGTGCAGCACAACATCAACACCAGCATCGCGGGCAGCATCGAGAACTTCCGTCCCGTGCTGGAGATGGCGCGCGAGGCGGGCGTGCGCGTGCGCGGCTACATCTCGACGGCCTTCGGCTGCCCGTATGAGGGCGCGGTGGCGCCAGAGGCGGTCAAGCGCGTGGCCGCGTCACTGCTGGAGTTGGGCGTGGCGGAACTCTCGATCGGCGACACGATTGGCGTGGCGACGCCTGATCAGGTCGTCGAGGTGTCGGAGGCGCTGTTGCCGCTGGCGGGCGCCGAGCGGCTGGCGATGCACTTCCACGATACGCGCGGCACGGCGCTGGCCAACGTGCTGACGGCGCTCCAGCTCGGCATCAGCATCTTCGATAGCGCCGCAGGCGGGCTGGGCGGCTGCCCCTACGCGCCGGGCGCCTCAGGCAACCTGGCAACCGAAGACCTGCTCTATCTCCTACGGGGGCTGGGCATCGAGACGGGAATCGAACTGGAAAAGGTGGTCGCGGCGAGCGCGTTTCTGGCGCGGGCGCGCGGGGCGGCGCCCGCCAGCCGCTACTACGCCGCCGCGACAGCGGAGAGCTGAGCGTTCAGGCGATGCCGCCCAGGTCGAGCGCCAGGCTATCCGCCAGCGGAGCCAGCAAAATGCGCAGCGACTCCTCCTGGCGCTGCCATTTGCGCACATCATAGAAGCGCAGCTCATAATCGCCGCCGTGGCGCTCCGTGCTAACACGCCCCTTCTCGATGGCGTAGCACAGATCGCCGAAGGTCACGGATGCGGGCGCTATCTCGGTCATCTTGGTCATCTCGGTTGTTGCGGGGTCGGGTGAATAGTCCATTGGCCACCTCCTCGCCACAGTGTTTAGCATTAGTGTACCGGACGGGCGCAACCCCCTCAATCGGTAAGAGCGCGCGCCCCGCGTCTGGTTGGTGGGAACCCGGAGCCAGGCGCTTCACGCCCCTCATAGCACGTTTGGCGCCAGCAGCGCTATCACAGCGCGATGACCACGCGAGGAGGCTTCACATGCAGCCGTCACAAGCCAACCCGAACCGCTACGACTATGAGGTCTTCGCCGATTACCACCAGATCATGCTCGAAGACTGCGCTGGTGGCATGCCCAGAGGCGATGGAACTGAGAAGAGATCCGAGGAGGTCAACGAGGCCATCTCGCTGCTGCTCGATGCGCAGGCGTTCGCGCGCCATGTAGGCGACTATCCAGGCGCGCTCTGCATCCTGACGGCGCGCAATATGGATGTGCCGCTGACGGTCGAGGTCTACACTGCCGCGCCGCAAGACGACCTCACTGTATGGGATCATGTGGTCGAAGCCAGCCTCGATGTCCCATCGGGCTGCGTCCAAGTCAGCGCCGGCGTCAATGAATACGCGCCCGAGATTCGGCTGGCGGCTGGAACCTATCGGGCGCGGGTCTACTTTGGCGGGGTCTACACCCTCAGCGCTGACGGAATGGACGGCTCCGATCACTACCGCGTCGTCCTGTGGCCCGGCGCCGCGGGCGATCCCGTCGTGCTACGCGCCGCAGACAGCGACGCCTGGTAAGCGACTGTCGCCCGTTCAGCGACAGGCGGGGTGGCTCAGGCGTCGTCTTCTTCGTCATCCTCATCGCTGGCGCCGGAGCCACGCGGCCCTCGTTTTGACTGGTCTTGACCGGCTGACTGTCTAAAATCGCCGCGCAAGGCATGGCTCCCGTCCCAGGCGCTGCCCCGTGCGCTCGCGCAACGCCGTGTGGATCCGCTCCCAAGTCCCGTCGTTGCGCCAGTTCCGGAAATAGTAAAAGGCCGTCTGCCGCAGAGTCAGGTCATGCGGCATTGCCCGCCATTGGTTCCTCCCGCAGATGATGTACACGATGGCGTTGACGAACTCGCGCCGTGGATGGAGCGTTGGTCGTCTACCGGGCTTGACGGCTGGGACTAGCGGTTCCAGGATTGTCCGCCCGGCATCGCGTAGATTGCTTAGATAAGCATTGCGTGTCAATTGTGTGTCCCTGGCTGACAGTCTATAATGGTCACCGGATGAGGTCCCATACGACCTTCAGGGAGGTGGCGGATGCCGAAGAACAACGTGGTGGTCATCGGCGCTGGCCCGGCGGGCCTTGCTGTTGGTCTTAGCTTGGCCCGGCGAGGCAGGCCCGTCACCATTTTGGAGCGCGACCTTGAGCGGCCCCCAGACAATCCAGCCGACGCCTTCGAACACTGGGCGCGCCCAGGCGTGTCCCATCATCGCCTGCCACATAGCTTGCTCGGCAGAACGCGTCGCACGCTTCGCGAGTACGCGCCTGACGTGCTGGAGGCCATGCTGCATGCGGGCGCCTGGGAGAATGACTTCGGAGCACGACTCCTGCGCGATGCAGTTGCGCCGGGCGACGAAGACCTGGTCGCGATCCACTGCCGCCGACCGTTCTTCGAAGCGCTCCTCCGCCGTACAGCGCAAGATGAGCCCTTGGTGAGTATCGTGAGCGGCGCCAAGGTGGAGGGGCTCACGCTCCAACCGGATGGGACTGCAGCGCCACGCGTCGCGGGGGTCCGCCTGCATGACCAAACCGTCCTTGACGCCGATGTGGTGGTTGACGCTGGCGGACGCCGGTCGCCTATCCGCAGTTCCTTAAAACAGGCGGGCGTCCCCATGCCGACTGCGCAGACAGAGCCATGCGGCCTCGTCTACTACTGCCGCTACTACCGCTTGGCAGATGGAACTGATTATCCCGCGTGGACAGGGGTGTTCGGGCCGAGTGGGACAACCGAGTGCGTGCGGTTCAGCATTTTCTTCGGTGACAACCAGACATTTGCCATCGTCTTGGGCGTTCCAACATCCGTCCACTCGTTCCGCGCTCTAGCGCGTGAGCCAATCTATACGATGGCTGTCTCCCAATTCAAAGCGCTGGCTCCCTTCATCCATCCCACGGTAGCAGAACCTATCACGGACGTGGTCGCCTTTGGCTCACTGCAGAACGTCTTTGTTCCCGCGCTGCTCAATGGCGCCCCACCAGTGCGGGGCTTGCACTTCCTTGGCGATGCATACTGCCACACTAACCCTCTCTTTGCCTTTGGGCTGTGCCTGGCGCTCGACTATGGCTTCCGCCTAGGTCACATTATCGAGGAACACCCTGCCGACGTCGTTGGGCAGGCGCTAGCGTTCGCCGAAGCGACCAGTATGGAGGCCGAGCAGTGTTTCCATGCCGTTGCAGAGGAAGACCGAGATCGCACCCTAGCATGGGATGGAGCGCCACCGTCCGGACCGTGGCTTGGCAGGACCTTCGCAGGATTTGTCCGTCAATGTGCGCAACCTGCGGTGATGCTTGATCCCATCGTTGCCCGAGCCGTGCTGCGCCGCACCCAGTTGCTCGATCTGCCCGACGATCTGATGCAGCAAGAGGCCATCCTGCAGCGGATCATCGCGCTCCAGTCTGCGCTGCCAAAGCCCGCGCCAGGCTCCGTTCCATCAAAGGACGAACTGCTGGAAATTGTCGCCAAGACTACTCCTGCGCCTGCTGAGTAGGGTACGGGAAACCGCGAGATCCCCTATCGTCAAGCGTCGTCTTCCTCGTCGGCCTCAGCGCTAGCGCCGGAGCCCGCCGAACCGCTCACGACCTGCGAGGACGATCCATGCTCCTCGGCGTACAGCGCGTCGACTGCCTCGCGCATCACCTGGATGCCAGCGCCACGACCCGCCGCCAGCGCCGCCAGCCGCGCCTCGCGCCGCTGGAGCGCCGCCTCCAACTCATCTGGCGCCATCCCCAGCGTAGCGGACAACTCGGCCAGCGTCTCCGGCGTCGCGGGGATGAAGCTGTCGGTGGCGTCGTCCCAGGTGGCCAGTGGCTCCAGGCTCACGCCGTGCGGCTCATCGTCGCCACCCTCCGGGCGCACATAGTTGACCGTCAGGAAGCGCCGACGCGGCGGCCACAGATTGCCCACCAGCCCAATGTTGACGATCACTCCCAGCCCCCGCACGTCCTCCGCCGTCAGCCGCAGGTCGCCGCGCAACATGCCCAGCACGTCGTCAATCGTATCGGCGTGGCACGAGGTCGCCACCGCGAAGCCGTCCTGGGGCAGGCGCAGCAGCGTGCGCGCCGGGCGGCCCCACATGTAGATGCGCAGGTGGTCGCTGACCTCGTTCGCGAGCACGCAGGTCGTCGCCGGATTGACCTGGCTCACGAAGTCGAAGTCCTCGAACATGCCCATCGTGTAGACCATCGTCGAGCCGACCGGGAGGAACCCTAGCAGCGCGTTGAGCGTCGTCGTCTTGCCGACGCCCGGCGTCGGATCGGTCGGACCAGAGACGATCAGCGAGTGATGGCGCTCCACCAGCAGCCACAGCAGCGAGGCAGTCCGCGCGTCGAGGCTGCCCGCTGAGATCAGCTGCGCCACTGAGAGCGGGCGGTCCGACTCGTAGTGCCACATGCGGCGCTGGTAGGGGCTGCGGGGATCGAACATGGCGCGCCTCGCTCTCTCAACTGTGCTACCGAAGCTCCCCTCTCCCACACAGCGGGGGAGGGGCTGGGGGAGGGGGCAAATCCGGCGCTACGCCCCAACCACTCAAATGGATTGTATCCCCTACATGATGACGCCGGACGGCGCGCCGGTCTCTGGCTCCTCGGCGACCGGGCGCCCATCGCGCTGGGCCAGCTTATCGGCTTCGGGGCTGGCCTGCGCCTCGGCGGCAGGCTTGCTCGGCGAGACCAGCCAGTGTGGTGCCATCGTCCAGTTGACGGCGAGCAGCGTCGGCTCGTAGCCCTCGGCAAAGGCCAGTGCGCTGATCGAGGCGTTGCCGACGACGATGAAGCGCGCGCTATCCAGTGGCACATGGGTATAGTGCGCGACGATCAGCTTGATGACATCGGCGTGCGCCACCACCACCACATCATCGCCCACGGTCGGGTCGGCGCGCAGATCCTCGATGGCGGCGACCACGCGCTGGCGCACTTGCTCGAAGCCTTCGACGCCCTCTGGCGGCTCGGTCGGCTTGGCGACGAACTTTAGCCACTCCGGATCGTCCTTGTTGACCTCGCTGATCTTGCGCCCGGCCCAGCGTCCCATTTCGGTGTCCATCAGGCGCGGCTCCTCGCGCACAGGCAGCCCCCAGCCCCGCGCGATGATCTCCGCCGTCTCGCGCGCGCGCTCCAGTGGGCTGCTGACGACCGCGCTGATGTTGAGTCCCGCCAGCGCCACGGCCGCCTGATGCGCCTGCCGCCTGCCCTCATCCGTCAGCGCCACATTCGGGAGCTGGCTCGGCAGCCGCCCTTCGACGTTGAAGGTAGATTGTCCGTGCCGCACCAGCAGGATGCGCTGCACGCGCACCGGCTTACGCTCACCCTCTGGCCTCGCGCCATTCGCCTGTGTCTTATCAGTTGTCGTCTCTGTACTCGTCTCGTTCTGTTGTTCCATGAGCCTCTGCGCCAGGGTAGCCGCGCGCAGAGAACGCAGGTCGGCGGGCAGCAGCCGCGCTCGCGCGAGCAGCCACGGCCACGCCAACCGCGCCGCGCGCGGCGAGACATACAGTATCCAGACGCGCGCGACCGGCAAGAGCCATCGCCGCCACATCGTGTGACGAGCCGAGTGTGATGGAGAGTCCATGAGCGGCTACCGCCTCGTTCGCGCGCCTCCTCCATGCATTGTAGCAGGTCGCGCGGGCAGCGCCGCATCAACCGCCGGGCGAAGCTCGTCAGAGGGGCTTATCGGCGCGACCACTGGGTCGCGGGTCGCTCCACCTGCTCGCCGTCCACGAAGATCGCGTCCACCCGCTCCTGAAAGAACGCTATCGCGCCCGCCACCGGGGTCGCCACCACCAGCGGCTCGCGATACGTCCACGCAACGTCCGCGCTCTCCTGCCCAGCGATGCGCGCGCTCCAGTAGCTTGCCTGACCCTTATACGCGCACTGGGTGATGGTCGGGCTCGGAGCCAGCAGATCCATGCGCACGTCCTCAGCCGGGATGTAATAGCGCACAGGCAGCCCCGTCTCGAAGAGCAGGAACGGACGCCGCGTTTCGGCCAGCATTACCCCGGCGTGCTCCACACGCACATGGCGCACGCTCCGTCGCGCATCCACGCCCATCTTATAGGGGTCGCGCGCATGCGCGAAGGCGCGCTCATCCTCCTCATACCAGGCGTCCATCTCTTTCCAGTAGAAGGCGATATGGCCGCGCAGATCAGGGGCGCCCTCGACGGCGGCATCGTAGCTCCAGGCGGCGTTCTCTGCCAGGCGGTCGCCATGCCGCACGTTCCAATAACTCGCGTCGCCCTTGTATTCCGAGGGCATAGTGAGGCCAGAGCGCTCCAGCAGATCGACGCGCACGTCGGCCAGCGGGAAATAGTACACTGGCAGCCGACCAACTTCGCGTAGCAGCATGACGCGCTTGCTATCGGCGATGGTCACGCCATCGAAGACGGCGCGCACCCAGCGCGGGCTGCGCTCCAGCCAGAAGCGGGGCGTGAGCGTTGGAATCGCGACTGGCATCATCCCCAACTTGCGGTCTTCGAGATGATCCGGCATCGGTGATCCTCCCCGCGATGTGATGGCTTGTCGCCCGCACCGCGTTTGAATTCCCTGTAACAGACCGATGAGTCATCAGTCTAGAGCATCAGCGCCCTCACACTGTAGGTCGCCTGGAAGCGGGCGTAGCTGCGCCGTTGTGCTTACGCCCGGGCCTCGCAATGTGCCATGATGCGGTAGACAGGTGCGCCGATGTACCGATGAGCGAAAGGACGCTGTGCAGATGACGGACGAGCGAGGCGCGAACGGCGCGGTTGAGCGATTCGACGCCATCGTGGTCGGCTCCGGCCAGGGCGCCAATCCGCTGGCGAAGGCGCTGGCGGGCGCTGGGCGCCACACGGCGCTGATCGAGAGCACGCACGTCGGCGGGACGTGCATCAACGAGGGATGCAGCCCCACCAAGACGATGGTCGCCAGCGCGCGTGTCGTCTATCTAGCGCGGCGTGGCGCCGACTACGGCGTGCGGACCGGCCCCGTCAGCATAGACATGCGAAAGGTGCGTGCGCGCAAGCAGGCCATCGTAGACGACTTCCGCTCCAGCGGCGAGCGTGGCATCGCCGCCACGGAGGGGCTGGAGCTGGTGCGCGGCGCCGCCAGCTTCAGCGGCCCGAAGCAGATCACCGTGGCGCTGAACGCTGGTGGGACGCGCACGCTCGTGGCAGATCTGATCGTGCTGAATACCGGCTGCCGTCCATCCATTCCGCCGATCGCCGGCCTCGACAGCGTTCCGTATCTGACCTCGACCAGCATCATGGAGCTGGATGCCGTGCCAGAGCGTCTCATCATCCTGGGCGCGGGCTACGTCGGCGTCGAGTTCGGCCAGATGTTTCGCCGCTTTGGCAGCGAGGTGACGATGCTCCAGCGCGGCGACAAGCTGCTGGCGCGCGAAGACGACGACGTGGCCGAAGAGGTGGTCAAGATCCTGCGCGAAGACGGCATCGAGATCATCTTCGGCGCCCAGACCACGCGCGTCTCGCGCAACGACAACGGCGAGATCATCGTCACGATCCGCACGGCGGAGGGCGAGCGCGGCCTGCGCGGCACGCATTTGCTGGTGGCGACCGGCCGCACGCCCAACAGCGAAGCGCTGAATCTGAGCGCCGCTGGCGTCGCGGCGGACGCGCACGGCTACATCACCGTCAACGAGCAGCTGGAGACAAACGTCCCTGGCGTCTACGCCATCGGCGATGTGAAGGGCGGCCCGGCCTTCACGCACATCTCCTACGACGACTACCGCATCCTGCGCGATAATCTGCTACATGGCGGCCACGCTTCCACTACTGGCCGCCTCGTACCGAATGTGGTCTATATGGATCCGCAGGTAGCGACCGTCGGCATGCGCGAGAGCGAGGCGCGCACATCGGGTCGCAACGTCCGCGTGGCCAAGATGCCGATGACCTGGGTGGCGCGCGCCCTGGAGATGGACGAGACACGCGGCTTTATGAAAGCCATCGTAGACGCCGACAGCAAGGAGATCCTTGGCTGCGCCATCCTCGGTGTGGAGGGCGGCGAGATCATGTCGGCACTGGAGCTGGCGATGATGGGGCATCTGCCTTATACCGCCGTCAAAGAGGCGATCTTCGCGCATCCGACACTCAGCGAATCGCTGAACAACCTCTTCATGTCGCTGGATGACTGAGGCGGCAAGCGGGTTGCGAGCGATTCCGCGTGGCAGCGCACAGATGAGAGTGCGGCTAAGTTCTGCGGCGCTCTTGACCCGAACCGGGCGAAAATGTGTACTATTATGCGCATGGGCGTCGCCCGCTTCACTGGTCAACGTGTCGGCAAGCGAGCGACGCGCGAGACGAGCGCGGGGAGAGGAGGAGCCGCCCGGCCTGCCGAGGGTCACTGGGTATCGCTGGCGACCTTCGCATGAATGGGACGGTGATCGTATGGCGACAGTCGAGTTCGATGATGTCACGAAAACCTATCTGGGCGCCACCCAGAACGCCGTAGATCATGTCTCCTTCTCCGTCGAGAAAGGCGCGCTCTGCATTCTGCTGGGAACCTCCGGCTCAGGCAAGACCACATTGCTGCGCATGGTCAATCGGCTGGCCGACCCGACCTCCGGCGTCATCCGCGTGGACGGGACGGCAACCACCGAACAAGACCCCATCGCGTTGCGCCGACGCATCGGCTACGTCATCCAGCAGGTCGGACTCTTCCCGCATCTGACTGTCGAGGAGAATGTGCGAGTCGTGCCGAGCATCCTGGGGCAGAAAGCGAGCGAGACCAGCGGCCGAGTGGACGAACTGCTCACGCTCGTCGGGCTGGAGCCAGCCGAGTATCGCACGCGCTACCCGCGCCAGCTCAGCGGCGGCCAGCAGCAGCGCGTCGGGCTGGCGCGCGCGCTGGCGGCTGATCCCGCCCTGCTGCTGATGGATGAACCATTCGGCGCGCTCGACGCCATCACCCGCGGCCGCCTGCAAGACGAGCTGCTGCGCATCCAGCGCGAGACGGGCAAGACGATCCTCTTTGTCACACACGACGTGGATGAGGCGTTCAAGCTCGGCACGCAGGTGGTCGTCATGGATCAGGGGCGCCTGATGCAAGAAGGCGCGCCCGTGGAGTTGCTGGCGCATCCAGCCAACGCCTTCGTCGGGCAGCTGGTTGGCTCGGCCAACGCGCTGCGCCAACTCGAGTTTCTGCCGGCCTCCGCCGCGCTGGAGCCGCAAGCGCCAGCCGATGCCGCTGGCTCGCAGCGCATCTCCGCCCACGCGACGCTGTTAGAAGCGCTGCTCCAGCTCATGCAGTCGAAGCAGAGCGCCCTCACCCTCGAAGAGCATGGCCGTGGCGTCGGCCAGATCACACTCAGCGGCATCTCGCGCGTCGTGCTGGCCGCTCGGCGCATGGCCGCCGAGCAGGCCGCAGAAGCCGAGGAGCGTGTGGCGGCCACACCAGAAGCGGTTTAGGCCGACGCTGGCTCACCCGCGCAGCCGCTGGCCCACGGCGGTTCCATGTGACATTGAGGAAGGAGGCGACGTGTGCAGTATCTACTGGACGGCTCGAACTGGGATTTTGCGGATCCGCAGAGCGTGCCGAATCTGCTGGTGGATCACATCGTAATCACCCTCCTCTGCATGCTGGTGGGGCTGGCCATCGCGCTGCCGATCTCGTTCCTGCTGGTGCGCTACACGCGCTTCTATCCGAGCGCCATCACCACAGCGAGTGTCATCTATACGCTGCCGAGCCTGGCGTTCATGGCGTTCCTGATTCCCATCTTCCTGCTCTCGCCGCTGACCGTCTTCATCCCGCTGGTGCTCTACACCCAGGTGGTGCTGATTCGCAACACGGTCGCCGCGATTCGCTCGGTTGACCCGATGCTGGTTGAGGTGGGCCGCGCGATGGGCATGAACAACCTCCAGGTGCAGTTGCGCGTCGTGCTGCCGCTGGCCGCGCCGATTATCATCGCGGGCATCCGCGTCGCCACCGTCACGACCATCGGCATCGCGGCGATCGGCCCGCTGTTTGGCACCCAGAACCTCGGCTACCTCATCACGAATGGGCTGGCGCTGAGCTACAAAGACATGATCCTGGCGGGCGCGATCATGCTGACGATTCTGGCCCTGGGAACCGACCTGCTGCTGCTTGGCGTGCAGAATCTGATCAATCGCGCGGGCGCCGAAGTCGTCGCGGCGGCCTGAGGAGGAGACGAGATGCAACCGACCTCGCTGCAACAACTGCTCGCCTTCATCTCCAGCCCACAGAACAACTTCGGCGCGGAGACCTGGGCGACACTGAAGCTTTCCATTGTGCCGATTCTGCTGGCCATCGTGATCAGCGTGCCGCTGGGGATCGTGCTGGCGCAGCGACCTGTCGCGGCGTTCCTCGCGACGAATGCCAGCGGGCTGGTGCGCGCTATCCCTACGCTGGCCGTTCTCGCGGCGCTAGCGGAGACGCCATTCCTGGGCATCGGCTTCAGGCCGTCGGTGTTCGCGCTCTTCCTGCTCGGCATCCCGCCGATCCTGCTCAACACGATCACCGGGCTGCGCGGCATTGATCCAGCGACCGTTGACGCGGCGCGCGGCATGGGCATGACGCGGTGGCAGATTCTCTCACGGGTGCGGCTCCCGCTGATGGCGCCCGTGCTGGCGGCTGGTGTGCGAACATCCGCCGTGCAGATTGTGGCCACCGTGCCGATTGCCGCGCTGATTGGCGGGGGCGGCTACGGCGACTACATCCTGCTCGGGCTGGACCTCTTCCAGTTGACGCCGCTGCTGGTTGGCGGCATTGGCATCGCCGTGCTGGCCCTCCTCACTGAGTTGCTGCTGGGGCAGGCGCAGCGCGCGCTAACCCCCACTGGCCTGCGGATCGCCGCGGCGAGCGATGAGGGAGCGGCAGGCATGCGCGGCGCAGCGACCGATGCGGCGGGGAGCGCGTCCCTCGCCGCATGAGTCATCCGCACGAGTGGCGGCGCTTCTGGCGCGCCCTGGCGGAAGGCGCGAATGACACAGTGACACGGCATTCTCGATGTTGGAACGAGATGCGCGGCGAGATGTTCTCGCCGCGACAGGACAGGAGTTACCACGGATGCGATTACTACGGTCACGCGGCGTGCTCTCAGCGGCCTTGTTGGCGCTGGCGCTCGCCCTGCCGCTAGCAGCCTGCGGGACTGGCGGCTCTGGCTCGGGCAAGCCCGGGTCGGGCGTCACCGTCGTCGTGGGGAGCAAGCTCGACCCCGACGGGCAGTTGCTGGGTGAGATGTACATCCTGCTGCTGCAGAATCAGGGCTATACCGTGACGTCCAAACTCGCGCTGGGCCAGACGCCGGTACTCTTCAACGCCATCAAGAGCGGCGCCATTGACATCTATCCTGAGTTCACCGGCACGGCGGCCACCCGCCTGAGCGTCCCGTTGACCCAGGACGGGCAGCAGCTCTTCAGCGCCGTCAAGAGCGCCGACGAGTCGCAGAACCAGCTCACCTGGCTCGACGCCGCCTATGGCCTGAACGACAGCTACGCCATCTGCACCTCGCAGAGCGTCTCCAGCTCGAAGAGCCTCACATCGCTCGACCAGCTCACCACGATGGGCAGCTCACTGACCATCGCGTCACCGCAGGATGGCATAGACGCGGCGGTGAATCCGGTGCAGAACGGCTACGGCTTCAAGTTCAAGGGCGTCACGCAGATCAGCGAGCCGCTCGGCTTCGATTCGGTGAAGCAGGGATCAGCGGACGTCAACGTCTGCTACACGAGCGATCCCGCCATCGTCGTGAACAACTTCGTCATCCTCAAAGACTCGAAGAACGTCTTCCCGCTCTATAACCCGGCGCCACTGGTACGTGACAGCGTGCTGAAAAAGTCGCCAGCCATCGCGACCACACTCAACGCGCTGGCCCCGAAACTGACGACCGCTACGCAGGTGGAGCTCATCTCGAAGTATGCGGTCGATCACCAGTCGCTCGTGTCGGTCGCCAAGACGTTCCTTCAGGATCAGGGACTGCTGCCGAAGTAGTCCTTCACAGCTGGGGGCAGGCGCCTCACCGCGGCGCCCGCTCCGTGAATCCCGCCCAGGTCGCGACATCTCGTAGAGACATCGTGGCCTGGGCCATCCTTATCGTCCGCTGGGCAGCCAGCGCGGAGGCTCCTTCTCGCGCGCTTCATCCAGCAGGCGCTCGAAGCTCTCCCAGCGCGACGGGCTGATGCGCCCCTCCGCCAGCGCTGCGCGCAACGCGCAGCCCTCCTCATCCTCCGCATGCCCGCAGTCTTCGTATTCGCAGTCGTCGGCGATGGGGCGCAACTCCACGAAGCAGCGCGGCAGCGCATCGGCAGGCACGTTCCACAGTCCCAGCTCGCGGATGCCCGCCGTGTCGGCCAGCCAGCCGCCCTCGGGCAGCGGCAACAGGCGCGCGCCGGTCGTCGTGTGACGCCCCTTGCCGGTCGCTTCGCTGATCTCGCCAATGCGCTGCCCCGCATCGGGCAGGATGACGTTCATCAGCGACGACTTGCCTACGCCCGATGGCCCGGTCAGTAGCGAGGTCCGCCCAATCAGCCACTCGCGCAGCCCATCCACGCCCTGCCCGGTCGCCGCGCTAGTTCGCAGCACGGGATAGCCAAGCGCGGCATAGAGCGCCATCGCCTCCTCGACCTCCGGGCTGGCCTCCAGGTCCACCTTGTTGAAGAGAATGACGACCGGAATCTCGGCGCGCTCGCACAGCGCCAGATAGCGATCCAGCAGGCCCAGGTGCGGCTCTGGCTCACACACCGCGAAGACCAGCACGGCCAGATCAACGTTCGCCATCATCACATGCTCGGCGTCCAGCTCGGACCGCGCCCGGCTGAGCGCATTGCGTCGCGGCTGAATGTCTTCAATCACGCCGCGATCCTGGTTCAGCAGCGAGATCAGTACGCGATCTCCGGTCGCGATGCTGGTCGGGCGCTCAGGCGCGGCGGGGGCGCTGGGTGAGACGACACGCGGCGCGGGCGCCCGGCGTCCAGAGGAAGTAGAGGGAGACTGGCTGGCGCCACGTCGCGCGCCGACGGGAATCGCCGCCGCCTGGCGCGCTTTGCGCAGTCGTCCGCGCGCGGTGCAGAGGTAGACGGAATCGCCCACCGCGACCTCGAAGTAGTCTGGGGCAAGCGCCACGACCAATCCTTCTACAGCGGCTGAGCGGCGCGCATCACGCGCTGGCCCAGCGCCCAATGCGTGTGGCTCATCAGGGAAGGAATCGGTCGTTGGTGTCATCGGCCCTCCGGTCGGTCGCTGCGCGGTTCGTCTCCAGTCAGAGTATCCCGTAGCGATAGGCCACGTCAAGCGCGAGCGCAGACGACATGCGGCGTCGCGGCGCCGCCCAATCATACGGGTCTAATGGCGCATCGAGGAGTCAAAGCAGAGCTAGCAGGCTACACTAGTACAGGATGACCGGCGTCCCCAGGTCCACCCAATTGTATACCGTGCTCATCTCGTTCAGCGGGAAGTTGACGCAGCCGTGTGAGCCACCGTTGAACGCCGCCGGATCCCAGTGCGGCAGGTTGGTGTAGGGGCCGAACTCGGCGCGCCACCAGGCGTCGTGCAGGAAGTAGCCATACAGCGCATACTCGATGGCGAAATTGATCGGCGTCGGCGCATACCACAGCGGCGAGCCGGGCGGATCGGGCGACGTAAAGACGGTGTGCGTCAGCTTGACCATCGCGTAGTTCAGCCCCGGCACGGAAGGCGTATCCACGCCGCCAGTCGTCACATACGACCAGAACGCCAGCTTGCCATTCTGGTAAAAGCGCGCCGTCTGCTCGCGTAGCGAGACAACCACCACTTTGCCATGCAGCAGATGATACGTGCTGAGCAGCGTCAGATCGGTCGCGTGCGGCTGGTTATGCGGCGTCTTATCCTTCAGGTTGTCGAGCAGCGCGTGCAGGTTGGTGTCGAGCGTGTAGCCGTCGTACCAGACCTGCTGGAAGTCGCTGGCCGTGTGCCCCGCGTTGAACTCGCTACGCACCACGCCCGCCGCCTGATAGGGATTGGAGTATTCGTAGGCGTCGGGATAGGCGATGCCGTTCGCTGGGTCCACCTGGCTGTAGTTGGCGTTGACGTAGGCGATGTCTTTCTGCAGCGTGTTGAGCTGCTGCAGCGCCAGCCCGCGCATTAGCGGCAGCGCCATGCTGGCCGTCTGCTGGTTGATGGCCTGCGAGAGCGCCAGGTAGTCGGCCAGCTTCTTCGCGCCGCGCAATTGCGCCGCATCCTGGTCGTGCATCGCCTGATAGGATGACGTCGCCTGCCCGTAAGACTTCAGCAGGTCAATGCTGGCCTGGAACTGATTGAGCAGGGTCGAGCCGATGTAGGGCAGCGCCTCGGTCTGGTCAGCTTCGAGCTGTGTGATCTGCCCGTCAATCACCTCCACCAGCGCCGCGTAGCGCTGGGAAGATGAGGCGTTGGTGAAGGCGGCCAAGTCTTGCTGGTAGAGATTCTGGGCCAGCACGGAGTTGTAGCCAGCGGCGTTGACAGCCAGGATGACCTTGTTGAATTCCTGCAGCTTGTCATAGGCCGGGCCCATCGAGTTGAGCGCCTCGGTCTGCTGGCGCACGAACGTGTCAACGCGCGCGTAGTCGCCGGGGCGCTGCGCCGCGCCAAAATCGGCAATCGCCTGCTGCAATCGGCCGCGGTAGATGTCAGCCTGCGAGAAGCCCTGTCCGCTGCGCGCGCTCAGCGCGTTCGAGAAGGCTTTGAGGTCGTCGCTGGTCTGCGCCTTGAGCGTCTGCGAGGCCGTCTGCTCGACCCCAACCAACTGCGTGTAGAGCAGGCTGTAGTTCGAGGCGGCGTCCTGGTAGTTGTAACTCCAGCCGCCCGCGCCCGAGGCGATCTTCTGCTCCTGCGCCTCGATCGGCGATAGCATGCTATCGGGCAGGCCCAGATCCGTGCGCGCGTGGGTCAGCTCGTGGTCCAGCTTGGCCTTGTTCTGCGCCGCCAGCGTCTGGCTGCCGCTTGGTTCACAGCCCGCCAGCAGCATCGTCACGACCGCCGCGCCCAGCAGCAGAGGCGCCAGCGCCCGCGCCGACCAGCCGCGCTCGCGCCTCAACGCCCGTTTGGCCGCGGACCCCTGCACATCCTTCGCCACCGTCGAACCTCCCGCCTCGCGCATGCGGAGTAGGGCTCAGCCACATCGCAGGCTGCGCCGCTATTATGTTACACGCGCATCACGCGGAGTGAGTAACGCCGTAGGCCGCTCGTCTCCTGAGCATAAAGTAGGAGCCTCACGCCGGAATACATCCCGACGCGAGGCTCTTGATGTGATGGCGCTGCTGGCGCTCAGAGGCCGAAGGGCGAGCCGCCGCCCATGCCGCCGAGGCCACCCATGCCGCTGCCCAGCCCGCGCATGCCCTTGCGGCCACCCATCGCCTTCTGCATGCCCATCATCTGCTTCATCATCTTCTGCGACTGCTTGAACGACGCCAGCAGTTGATTGATATCCTGCACGGTCATGCCGCTGCCGCGCGCGATGCGCTTCTTGCGGCTGGCGTTGATGAGGTCGGGGTTGTGGCGCTCCTCCATTGTCATCGAGAGGATGATGGCCTCGGTGTGCTTCATCTGGTCGCCTTCCAGCGCTTCCTTCACCGCTGGATCGCTCAGCGCCTTGCCCATGCCGGGGATCATCTCCAACAGTTGGGTCAGCGGCCCCATCTTCTTCACCTGGCGCATCTGGTTGAGGAAGTCGTCCAGATCGAAGCTGGCGTTGGCCATCTTCTTCTGCATCTTGACGGCGTCCTTCTCGTCAATCTGCTCGCGCGCCTTCTCGATCAGCGAGAGGACGTCGCCCATCCCCAGGATGCGCGTCGCCAGGCGGTCGGGATAGAACGGCTCCAGCGCGTCGGTCTTCTCGCCCGTACCCATGAACTTGATCGGCACGCCAGTCACTTCGCGCACCGAGAGCGCCGCGCCGCCGCGCGCGTCGCCGTCCATCTTGGTCAGGATCAAGCCAGTCAGGCCAACGCTCTTGTTGAACTCATCGGCCACCCGCACGGCGTCCTGGCCGGTCATCGCGTCCACTACCAGCAGCGACTCCTGCGGATGCACTCGCTCGCGGATGGTCGCTACCTCGCGCATCAGGTCTTCATCAATGTGCAAGCGGCCCGCCGTATCAATGATCAGCATCGTGATGGCCTGCTCGCGCGCCCAGCGCACCGAGCGCTGCGCGATGTCCACCGGCTTCGCGCCCGCTGGCTCCCGGTAGACGGGGATGTCGAGTTGGCGGCCAAGCTGTTTGAGCTGCTCGACGGCGGCGGGGCGCTGCATATCCGCGGCCACCATGCCTGGCTTCTGGCCGTTCTTGCGGAAGTATTGCGCCAGCTTGGCGGTGTGGGTCGTCTTACCAGAGCCTTGCAGGCCGACCATCAGGATGATGGTTGGCGGCGCGCCAGCGAAGGTGATCTTGCTGGCATTCGCGCCATCCTCGCCGCCCAGCATCTTGACCAACTCGTCATAGACGATGCTGATGACCTGCTGCGCGGGCGACAGGCTCTCCAGCACCTCGGCGCCGATAGCGCGCTCTTGCACGCGGGCGACGAACTGCTTGACCAGCTTAAAGTTGACGTCGGCCTCAAGCAGCGCCTGGCGCACCTCGCGCATGGCGTCGGCGACATCCTTCTCCGTCACCTTGCCTTTGCCGCGCAGGCGGTCAAAGACCGAGTCGAGCCGCTGCGAAAGACTCTCGAACATATGGAAACCACCTTCCGGGCGGGGAAATTCGCTGGTAGTTCACCCAATGCGACGCGCTCTCTGCTCCGACTAGCGCACATCGAACGGGGAAACATCAGCTTTCAGTATACCATTCCAGCCTCCGCGGCTGGACGCAGTTCCCTACAGTCCCAGCTGCAGCGCTGCTGCCGCCCAGACCTGCTCGGCCAGCGCGCCCATGCTCGCCCGCGCATCCAGCGTCACCCAGCGTTGCGGTTCGGCGGCGGCCAGCGCCAGATAGCCCGCACGCACCCGCTCCTGAAAGTCTCGTTGCTCCAGATCGAGGCGGTTGATCTCCTCGCCGTCCTCATGCCCCACGCGCTTGCGGCGCTGCCCTTCCTCCACCGATAGATCGAGCAGCAGCGTCAGATCGGGCGCCAATCCTCCGGTCGCCATCGCCTGCAATGCGCGCAAGGTCGCGAGATCGTAGCCGCGTCCATACCCCTGATAGGCAAGTGTCGCATCGGCATAGCGATCAGAGATGACTACATCGCCTGCCGCCAGCCACTCGCGCAGGCGCGCGACGTGCTGCGCGCGGTCAGCCGAGAGCAGCAGCGCCTCGGTCAGCGGCAGCATCGGCTCGGCTTGCATATCGCCGGGGGCCAGCCCCGCCTGCGCGAGCGCCTCCAGCGTCGCCTCGGGATGCAGCAGCACGGCGCGCATCACGCAGCCCAGCGGTGTGCCGCCTGGCTCGCGTGTCAGCCGCGCATGGCGGCCCGCCGCGCGCAGCCGCTCAGCCAGTAGCCGCGCCTGGGTGGATTTGCCAGAGCCATCGGGGCCTTCGAGCGTGATGAAATAGCCATCCGTCATGCGTGTCGCCCCCCGTTCAAACCTTGTAGGCGCCGACGCGCGTCCCCTCAGAACCATCCGGCAGCGTGACGATCTCGATATCGCCAAAGAGGTTCGGCGCCTCCTCGCGCATGATGCGCGCGAGCTTGACGGCGAAGCGGCGAATCTCTGGCTCGGCGCCCTCACCGCCGCGCAGAGTGATGATCCAGCGCAGCGCGCGTGCATTGGCGGAGAACATCAGCTTGGTCTCGGTGGCGTTGGGCAGCACGCTACGCGCCGCCTCGCGCGCCATCTTCATGCGCGCCGTGCGCCCCAGGTCGGGATGCTCCGCCTGCACTTTGGCCGCCAACTTCTCCACCAGC
>JAICVT010000315.1 GCA_025935235.1 Ktedonobacterales bacterium
ACCCGCCCGTGGCCCCCTGCCCTGCGCCACCGATCTGGCTCCCCTCTCCCGCGCAGCGGGGGAGGGGTTGGGGGTGGTGGCCTCACCCGCCGGGCTTGCGCGCCTCGATCAGCAGGATGGGCAGCAGCCCATCCTCCAGTGCGCTGTACCACGCTGACGGATAGCGAAGGCGCGTCACGCTGATCTCTGTCAGCCCCGACTGTCGCACCACGCTGGCGGTGTCGCGATTCCAGTGGCAGTTGGCCGCCGCGCGCCGCGTGATGGGCGCGAGCGCCGATTGCACAGCGGAGATCGCCGCATGCTCCGAGCGCACATGCTCGGCCATCAGCAGCCGCCCGCCCGGCTTGAGCGTGCGCGCCAGCTCGCGCATGCTGCGCGCGGGATCAACCACCGAGCAGAAGACCAGTGTCACCACAGCCGTATCGAACGTCTCATCGGCGAAGGGCAGCGCCTCGGCGGGCGCCTGGGTCAGCGTGACGGGCACGCGCGCCTGAGCCGCTTGCTCGCGCGCGTAGCGCAGCATATTGGCGTCCGGCTCGGTCGCCTCCACCCGCTCCACCAGCGCGGGATCGTAGTAGGCGAAGTTGGGACCACCGCCCGCGCCGACCTCCAGCGTGACGCCACGCGCGCGCCCCGCCGTCTGCCGCCGCAGCCGCTCGAACGTCTGGCGCCCCGGCTCGCTATTCGACATGCGGGCGAACGCGCGGGCGAAGCCTGGATAATTGACGACTGGCACACTCTCTGGCGCTGTGCCGTGGCGCTCCGTCCCTTGCTCAGGCCCCTGCATCGCTCGTTCCTCTCATCGGTCCGCTGTCAGCTCATCGCTGGCTCATCACCGGATGGTACGATGCCAGCGTGAGCGTGGTTGCAGCAGACGCGGAGGCGAGAGGCGATGTCAAGCGACGAGCGCGCGGGCGATGCGGCGCCGTTCGTGGGCGTCCTCGGCGTGGCGCTGGCGGGCGGAGCTAGCCGCCGCATGGGCCGCGATAAGGCCGCGCTGGAGCTGGAGGGCGAGCCGCTGCTGCGGCGGTCGGTGGCGCGGCTGCGGCTGGCGCTGGCCGAGGTGATTGTCGTCGGGGCGCCGACCTTCGCACCGCTCATCCCGGCGACGCGGCTCGTGGCGGACGACTGGCCGGGGCGCGGACCGCTGGGCGGACTGGCGACGGCGCTGCGCGCAGCGGAGGCCAGCGGCGCGGGCTGGGCGCTGCTGGTGGCCTGCGACATGCCCTTCATCCAGCCCGCCCTGCTGCGGGCGATGGCGCGGCTGGCGCTGGCCACGCCAGAGGCGCAGGCGGTGGCGCTGCGCGGCCCGCGCGGCCTGGAGCCGCTGCACGCGGTCTATGCGCGCTCATGTCTGCCGCTGGCGCTGGCGCGGCTGGCGGCGGGCGACGACGCCTCGCTGCATGCGCTGCTGGCCACGCTCAGCGTGCGCGAGATCGCGCCAGAGGATGCGCGGCGGCTCGATCCGCTGGGCCGCTCCACCTTCAACGCCAACACGCCAGAGGAGTGGGCGCTGGCGCAGCGCATGGCGGCTGATGGCGACTGAGGAGCGCGCTTAGAACCTGTCTCATCAGTACCCGCATGCCCCGATCGAGCCGCGTCAGCATCAGCGCCCAAACGCCCACGCCACCATCAGCGGGAACTCGTCTCCCCAGAACACGCCGCCGTGTGACCCGACCCGCTCGGTCATGACAACGTCGGCGCCTGCGTCGCGCAGCGCGACGGCCCAGCGTGAGGCGTTCGCGAGAAAGAACGGCTCCAGCGTGCCGGCGACGAGGTACACACGCGGAAGCGGGCTTGGCATCACGGCAGGCGGCCGATAGCCCCCGCCCGGCGACGCGGAGAAGACCGCGCCGTAGGTGTCTGGATGGCGCAACCCCATAGCGAGCGCGAGTTCTCCCCCAATGGAGGCGCCCCACACCGCGGTGCGCTCGGCGGGCAGCGCGACGCCGAAACGCAACCGCGCCCATTGGCAGACGTCTTCGACGAAGAATTGCTCGTGGGCCGCAAACCGTTCCGCATCAAACGTCGGCGAGTACTCCCGGAGCCGCGCATCATCATCGGCAAGCCCATGAACGCCGACGATCATCGTGGACGGCGCATTGGCGGCCTCGAGAGCCTCGCCCAACCGCGCGATATGCCACCCGCCGTCAGCGGCGAAGACAATGGACTCGGAGGGGATCGGCGGGACGTACACCGTGACGGAGCGGCCACCATCGTAGGTGAACGTCTCGGTGACGAGCTGTCCAGTTGTGGGCGACATTGGCGCGGGCTCCTTGTTAGCGCCGCCAGACCACCAGCTCGCCCAGCATCCCCGCAACATTGACCATGATGCCGGTATACCAGACGTAGTAGCCCAGCTCATAGTGCGCCGCGCCCAGCCCCGCCACGCCATAGCTCTGCGCGGCGGGAACCTGGGCCAGCGCGCTGATCCCGCCGAACCCCGCCGACAGCGCCTCGGCGACCAGCAGCGCCAGCGCCAGCGCCACCAGAATCGGATAGAACAGCGCCGTGACAGACTTGGCGAAGCACCTGCCGCCAAGCGCCCAGTGCAGCCCGCTCAACACGGCGTTGGAGAGCAGCATCGCCACCGAGAGCGCGCCGACCGTGGTAATCAGGTCATAGGCCACCTGCGCCGCCGTCCCAGAGCCGCTCTGGTTGGGCAGCGGCTGCACGCTGGCGTTCTGGAGCATGATGAGATTACCCGAAGCATCCAGGCCCCACGGCAGATAGGTCGCCAGCAGCAGCAGCGCCACCCCCAGCAGCAGCAGCGTATGTGGCAGCGGAACCCAGCGGCGCCAGCGCCCGGGCTGTGGCGCGGCGGGTGGCGCGGCGGGTGGACGCGCGGCGCGGCGTGCAGCCGCCTGCGCGGGGGCCGCGGCGCGGGCCAGCGCGCGCTGCGCGGGCATCGGCGCGGGGACCTGTGCGGGCGCGGGTGGAACGAATGGCGGCACAATTGGAGGCGCGAACGGCGGCATCCCCGGCGGCTGATAGATCGGCGGCTTGGGGCCAGAGGGCGGCGGCTGATGCGCGGGCTGGCGCGGCTGCTGGGTCGGCGCGGCGCCAGGCCACGTGGCGGGTGGCTGCGGATCAAGCTCGGTCTGCGTCCCCACCTGCACGGGGCCATTGTAGGGTTGTGTCTTCCCGCTCCACCAGGGCGTCGGACCCTGCGCCATCCTCGTCGCGTTGGCGTCAACCACGCCCAGCGGCTGACCAGGGACGCGCGGCTGCCCGGGCGGCGGCGGCGCGACTGGTGGCGCGGGAGGCGGTGCGGCTGGGGTGGGCTGGCCAAATGGCGTCTGCGCGCTGTTGAAATCGTCCTGCATGCGCTTCCCTTGCCTGACTTCCGGCGTTCCGCCGCCTCACCGCCGCCTCACCGCTGGCCGGGGCATCCTACGCGCGCCAACTCAACCTCTAGTGTAGCGCATCGAGCAAGAGCGCGCCACTGTAGTGAGAATGGCGCCCCTCCCCCAGTTCCTCCACCGCTGTGCGGGAGAGGGGAGCCGCCACAGCCGCGCGCCTCGCTCAGTCCGGTCTGAAGGTGCGAACGCTCCCCCATAGACTCGCGCTGCTCGACACTGTTCAGCCAGCATACGGCGTGCTACACTGAGCCAAGCGGCAAACGAGCAGATGCAGGATATGAGGTCGCGGTAAGGAGAGACCACGTCGTGAACAATTTTCATCGCTTGCCGCCTACTCGGCATGTTGGCTGAATCAGAATCCTCTGGGCTGACCACGAACCCCAGGCTCATGCTTGTCATGGAACCGCGCTGCCACGTCGTTCACAGCTACAGCGCATAGCGTACAGTATGAGGTAATCGCCCATGCAGGCCACACAAGCCCCGCCACGGCTGCCGGGTGTGCGCGCCACGACGCTCTTCCTGGTCAGTGCGCTCGTCACTGCGGCGTTGTTCTTGCCGCTGTGGGCGCTCCTGATCGGGCTGATGTCGGTCGAGACACTACTGGCCGGCGGCCACTGGCCCTGGCCCGTCGCGCAGTGGGCGCTGACCACCCCCGCTGGCCTGCTCGCGATCCTGGCCATCTGCGTTGGCATCTGCGCTCCATCGCTCATCGCCATGCAGCGCCTCACCCTGCGGCGCTGGGCGCTCGCACGCGCCGTTGACGTGACCGAGGTACCACCGTGGATCTGGCTCACGCGCCCGCCCGTTTATCCGGGCGAGACACGAGCCGATCGCTGGCTCGGCCGCGGCCGCAGAGCCCACATGGTCAGTCTGACGCTGCTGGGAGCGGGGGCGCTGCTCTGCCTGCTGCTCATTGCGAGCTTCCTGGCCTCAGGCGTCGTGAGCCTGATGTCCATCCCGCACGCCGTGTGCGGAGTCGGCGGATGCCCGCCCATGTACCCGTTGTTCCTGATTGTCCTGGCGGGCGAGTGGGTGATCTTCGCGATCTCATCCTTTGCGCAGTATCGCTGGCTGCGCCGGATTGAGGCCAGCAGCGGGGTCTGGCTGCGCTACCGCGATTGGTTCCAGACTCGCAGTCTGTACTATATCCGTCAGCCAGGGGTCCTGCCGGAGGCCGCTGTGGCCGCCCTCGCGCGCTTTGCCCCTGCCGAGGCCATGCCGCTGGCCCGCATGTTCGCCATTGCCGTGCTAGGAACGGTTCCGCTTTGCCTGTTGCTCGTTGCCAGCTTCTTCCTGCAATTCTGGCTCGCAACGCAGTGGCTACCGGGATGAGGAGTCTTGAAACTGCCTGGCTCTGTTGGCTTCCTTCAACGAAGAGCGAGCGAGAGCGCACGACGAACGCGGTAGATGTCGTAGGCGAGGCCTGGGAGCAGTACTTGGAGGCGCTGAGTGGCGGGCAGGCGGCCGGAGCGCGCGAAGAGAGCTTGCGCTTGGCGGCAGAGAAGACGCTCTCGACCAGGACGCGCCAGCGGTAGCGGGCGATTGGGAAGTTCGCGCACATCTGGGCAGGGCAACCGTCATCGGCTCGGGAGCGCTCGCGGGAGCCCGAACCACGGCAGCACGCTGTTGTCGAAGCGGGTCATAGCGCTGATCCGGTCGCCGGCAAGGGTGAGCACGTAGAAGCCGGCCGCGTGGCGGATTCCGGCCGAGACGCGCAGGTAGGCCCCGAACGCGGGCTGGCCGTTGGCTCGGGTCGGTACGAGGTCGAACATGCGGCCCGCGCCGAACTGGCGGCCCCAGTAGCGGGCCACGTTGTCACGGCCCTCGTATCCGAATGGCTCCGGAGGCAT
>JAICVT010000438.1 GCA_025935235.1 Ktedonobacterales bacterium
GCCGTCAGCAGGCGGATGGGGCGACGCGGCGCCAGCCCGGCGCTCGCCTGCCAGCCAGCCATCTCGGCGAACGACCAGAAGCCCGATGCGCTGGTGAGGGCGAAGTAGAGATCGCCAATCGCCGCCGACATGCGCTCGCTGCGCCGCCTGCGCTCACCCGCGCCCGCGCGCACGCCATCCTGGATCACCCACAGCCCGCCGGGGCGCAGCCCACGCGCCACGCGCGCCGCCAGCTCTTGAATCTGCGTGGCGTCAAAGTGGTGCAGCAGGTTCGCCATGTAGATGACATCCCAGGCGGCGTCGCCCAGGTCCGCTGTCAGCGCGTCGCCCGCCTGCCGCGTGACCCGCTCGCCCGCCCGCGCCAGATCGTTGGGCAGGGGTGGGGCGGCCTCGAGTGCGGCGGGCAGATCGAGCACGGTCGCGCGCAGCCTGGGATGCCGCAGGCAGAAGCGCGCGGCGGCCAGCCCATGCCCGCCGCCGACATCCAGCAGGGTGGTGGCGTTGGGCGGCAGCGCGACCCGCCAGACCACCTCGGGCAGCACGAGCCGCGCGATGACCGACATCCCGCGCTCATACTGGCGCCAGTCGGCCTCGCTGAGTCGCTCGTGAAACGCCAGCGGCCGCCCGGTCTGGATGAAGCGCTCGAGGTCGCCGAGCCAGTCCCACTGGAGGTAGTTGTAGGTCAGGTAGGCGCTGAGATCGGCGGGGCTGCCCTTGCGCAGCCAGCGCTCGGCTTTGGGGCCAAGCCGCCAGACGCCGCGCGCCTCGCGCACGTAGTCATCGCTGGCCAGCGTCGCCAGCAGCGCCGCCGTCGCGCGCGGATCGGTCTGGCAGGCCGCCGCCAGCTCGCCCAGCGGCAGCGGCCCCGCCGAGAGTGTCTCGAAGACGCCCAGCCGCGTCGCGGCCATGATGCCGCGCGCCAGCACGAGCGGCGGGAAGACCTCGACGATTGGCTCCGGAATCTTGCCCAGCGCCAGCGCCAGCCGCTCCAGCAGCGTCTCCGCGATGATGCCGACTCGCATGGCGCTCGTGTCTCCCTTGTGGCGAAGATCATCCTGCACGGCGGCGCGATTCGACGGGCTGGTAAACCCGCCGCTACGGGCGTTCCGCCGCAAAGCCTGTCTCCGCAGGCTTTGAACCGCTCGGCCCACTCCCAGGCCGCGGAGGCGGCCTTCGCGGCCCGCAGGCCACTTAGCCCGCGGCTTCAGCCGCCCATCGCTCCATGTCGGATGATGACTTCAAAATCGTAGCAGGCACGTCTCCAGCGTCAGGCCGGGGCCAAACGCCATCATCACGCCCCACTCGCCACGGCGCGGCTTGCCAGAGCGCAGCAGCGCCTCCAGAATCAGCAGCACGGTGGCCGACGAGCAGTTGCCGTGGTCGCGCAGAACCTGCCACGAGAGGCGCATCTGCTCGTCGCTCAGCTCCAGTTGCCGCTGGATGACCGTCAGCACGCTCGGCCCGCCGGGATGAATGATCCAGTGCTGGATGTCGCTGGGGCGCAGGTCGTGCGGCGCGAGCAGCCCATCCACCGCGCTTGAGATGTTGCGGCGCAGGGTGATCGGCACGCGCGACGAGAGGCCCATCACGAACCCCTCCTCGCTCATCGTCCAGGTCATCTGGTCGGCGCTGGCGAAATCCGCCGCGCAGTACGAATCCACCACCTCGGGGCCAGTAGCAGCCTCGTCGTGGCCCAACACCAGCGCCGCCGCCGCGTCGCCAAAGAGCGCCATCTGCGTCAGCGTCTCGGCATCGCCGGTCTTGCGCATGTGCAGGCTGCTCAACTCCACGCACAGCAGCGCCGCCGTCGCGTCCGGGTACGCCCGCGTGGAGGCGAGGCTCTGGCGCAAGCCTACCAGCGCGCCGAAGCATCCCATATGCCCGATGCCCACCCGCCGCACCGCGCGCGACATCCCCAGATCGCGCGCCAGCAGCGCGTCCAGCCCGGGCGCCGTGTAGCCGGTACACGAGACGACGTAGAGGTCGGTGATGTCGCGCGCCGCGCGTGGCGAGCGCTCGTCGGTCAGCACGGCTCGCAGCGCCTCACCGCCCAACGCATGCGCCGCTCCGGTGTAGACCTCCATCCGGTCACCCAGTCCGCGGCGCTCGGTGTAATACTCGTTTGGGTCTATCACACACTGGCGCGCGTCTATCCGCACGGCGGCGAAGGTCTGCGCCAGCGCGCGCGCCCGCTCGACCCGCTCGGGATGCTCGCGCCAGTCCGCGCCCAGCAGGTAGGAGCGCACGAACGCCAGCAGATCATCCTGGGTGAAGTGGTGGTCTGGCTGCGCCGAGGCGATGGAGAGAATGCGTGGATGAACGGTCACAGTACTGCTCCTGGGAGCCGCGCTGGTCATCTGGCGCGAGCGCTAGACGACCAGCCGCAGCAGATAGCCGGGGCGCAGAACTGCGCTGGCCGGGAGAAAATCGCCTGTCACGGCGACGACAGTGTCGGCCATCGCTTTGCGGCGGCCCAGTGTCCACGCGATGTGATTCATCAGCGGAGGGAACCGCACCGCCGACTGGATGATCTGCTCGATCAGCCGCTTGCCGCGAAATGCCTGCCGATGCGCGCGATCATACGCCGCCAGCCGCACGGCGGAGAGGTCACCAGCGGCCAGCGCGGGCAGCGCCACCCGCGCCGCCAGCCCGGCGCTCTGCAGCGCGCGATAGATGCCCTCGCCCGTGAAGGGATCGTAGTAGCCGGTCGCGTCGCCCACCAGCAGCAGCCCAGCGTCTGAGAGGCGGCGCGCCCGCACGCTCAGCCGACTGACGGTCAGCGTGTGGCGCTCGACGCGCAACGCCTCCAGCCGGTCATGCAGCGCGGGGAAGGTGTGGAGCGCGTCCAGCAGGAAGGCTTCGGGCTTGCCAGCCAGGCGGCGGCCATCGCGCGCTTCATCCACCACCAGCGCCACATTGCACAGCCCGCCACACTCCGGCGCCTCCAGCGGCGCGACGCCCACGTAGCGCCGCCCGGCGACATGCATCTCGCCGTAGTCGCCGACGCCCGCGATGCCGCGCATGTGCGCCACCAGCGCAATCTTGCGCATGCGGCTGACGACATGCAGCCCCAGCCGCCGCGCCACCGTCGAGTGCAGGCCATCCGCCGCCACCAGCAGCCGCGCCTCGATCGGCTCCGGCGCCTTGCCTGACCCGCTACCCGCGCCATCCGCGCCGACCGGGTGCAACCGCCAGCTCGCGCCGTCCGCGCTTTCATCCGCGCCCAGCCGCTCGATCTGCCCCAGCCGCCAGCCCTCGAAGACCTCGGCGCCAGCGCGGCGCGCGCCTTGCAGGATGGCGAAATCGAGCCGGCTGCGTGGAATCACCAGCCCTGTCTCGAAGAGGCTCGCGCCATCTGGCCCGC
>JAICVT010000481.1 GCA_025935235.1 Ktedonobacterales bacterium
GCCAATCCGGCGCATCAGGTGCGGCTGGTGGAGCGCAACGCGCCCGACGCCACCTATGGCTGGGGCGTGGTCTTCTCCGATCGCACGCTGGCGGCGTTCCAGGAGGCTGACTACTCTTCCTACAAGGCCATCACCAGCCATTTCACGCTCTGGGACGCCATTGATACGTTCTATCAGGGCCAGCTGATCCGCTGCGGTGGGCATGTCTTCGCCGGGCTGGAGCGCAAGACGCTGCTGGCGCTGCTGCAAGCCCGCTGCCGCGAGCTGGGCGTGGCGCTGGAGTTCTCGACCGAGGCGCCGAGCCTGGAGTGGCTGGGCGAGGCTGACCTGCTGATCGCGGCGGACGGCGTGAACAGCCTGGCGCGCCGCGCGCGTGAGTCCGCCTTCCAGCCGACGATCCGGCAGGGCGGAGCGCGCTACATCTGGCTGGGCGCCGAAAAGACGCTTGACGCCTTCACCTTCATCTTCAAGCCGAGCGAGTATGGGCTGTTCCAGGTCCACTCCTATCCCTTCAGCGGCTCAACCAGCACGTTCATCGTCGAGTGCGCCGAGGAGGTCTGGCTGCGCGCGGGACTGGACCAGGCCAGCGAAGAAGAGAGTGTCGCCTTCTGCGAGCGGCTCTTCGCCGAGGAGTTGCGCGGCCATCGCCTGCTCTCGAATAACTCGAAGTGGATCAGCTTCCCCACCCTCAAGTGCGCGCATTGGCATACCGGCAATCTGGTCTTGCTGGGCGACTCGGCGCACACAGCCCACTTCTCGATTGGCTCCGGCACGAAGCTGGCGATGGAGGACGCCATCGCGCTGGCCAACGCCATCCAGCAATATCCCGACCTGGAGCGCGCCCTGACCGAATATGAGCAGGCGCGGCGGCCCGTCGTGGAGCTGTTTCAGGCGGCGGCGGTCGAGAGCCAGGGCTACTTCGAGCATGTCGAGCGCTTCACGTCGCTGCCGCCCGCTCAGTTCACCTTCAATCTGCTGACACGCAGCAAGCGCATCACCTATGATGACCTGCGGCTGCGCGATCCGCGCTTCGGCGACTGGGTGGACCGCGAGCTGGTCAGCGCGCCGGGCGAGGAGTGCGCCGCGCCCGCCTACGCCCCGCCGCCGCTCTTCACCCCCTACGCGCTAGCCGGGCTGCGGCTGCCCAATCGCATCGTCGCGCGGGCGAGTGGCGATCTCGCCGCCGTCGCCAGCCCGCGTGGCGCCGGGATGCTGCTGGCGGGCGATGCCGCGATCGCCGCCGATGCGCGCTTGCATCCTGAGAGCGCGGGCATCTACACCGAAGCGCAGGCTGAGGCGTGGGCGCGGCTTGCGGAGCGCTGCCACGCGGTGGGCGCGGCGCTGGCGATGACGCTCGATCATGCGGGTAGGCGCGGCGCGACGCAGGCGCCCACAGCGGATGGATGGCTGCCCGACCGGCCGCTGCGCGCGGGTGGCTGGCCGCTCGTCTCGGCCTCGGCCATCCCCTACACACCCGCCAGCCAGACGCCGCATGCGCTGACCCGCGCCCAGATGCGCGCCATCGCCGAACAATACGTGGCGGCGGCGTGGCGGGCGCTGGAGTGCGGCTGTGATCTGCTGCTGTTGAACATGGCGCGCGGCTATCTGCTGGCCAGTTTCCTCTCGCCGCTCACTAACCAGCGGACCGACGACTACGGCGGCGCGCTGGAGCGCCGCATGCGCTTCCCGCTGGAGGTCTTCGAGGCGGTGCGGCGCGTCTGGCCGGAGGAGAAGCCGCTGGGCGTCGCGCTCAACTGCCACGACGGCGCGGCGGGCGGGTTCATGCTGGATGACGCGGTGGCTGTGGCGCGCGCGTTGCGAGAGCGTGGCTGCCAGCTGATCCAGCCGCTGGCGGGGCAGACCACGCCACACGCGATCCTGCCCTACGGCAAAGGCTTCCTGACGCCGCTCTGCGAACGCATCCGCGCCGAGGCGTCCATCGCCACGCTCGCCGATGGCTATCTGACGACCACCAACGAGGCCAACACGATTCTGGCGGGAGGACGCGCCGATCTGGTGGTGATGACGCCGAATCCGATGGTGGCGACGGCGACCGCGACGGCGACCGCGATGACGAAAGGATAGCGAGCATGACTGAGTCTACGCCGCTGGCGGGTAAGCGCGCTGTGGTGACGGGCGCGACCAAAGGCATCGGGCGCAGCATCGCGCTGAGGCTGGCCCACGCGGGCGCCGATGTCGTCATCTCCGCGCGCACTGAGGCCGATCTGTCGGCGCTGCAAGCCGAGATCGAGGCTGGCGGTCGCCGCGCGCTGGCCATCGTCTGCGACGTGACCGACGCCCAGCAGGTCAACGAGCGGCTGGCGAAGGGCGCGCTGGATGCCTGGGGCGGCATAGACATCCTGGTCAACAACGCGGGCAATGCGGGTAGCGCCAAGTTCCTGGGGCATCCCGATGAGCTGTGGCAGCGCATGCTGGCGGTCAACCTCACCAGCGTCTACTACGTCACCAAGGCCTTCGCACCCGCAATGGTCGAGCGGCGCGCCGGGCGCATCATCACCGTCGCCAGCATCGCGGGCAAGGTCGGCGGCAAATACATCACCGCCTACACCGCCTCGAAGCACGGCGTGATCGGGCTGACGCGGGCGCTGGCCGTCGAGCTGAACTCGTACAACATCACCGTCAACGCCATCTGCCCCGGCTACGTGGATACGCCGATGACCGACGCCAGCGTCGCCAACATGGTCGCGCGCACCGGCATGTCGGCGGAGGAGGCGCGCCAGACGCTGGAGCGCATGAGCCCGCAGCGGCGGCTGATCGAGCCGGATGAGGTGGCGTCGGTGGCGCTCTTCCTCGCGCTGGAC
>JAICVT010000055.1 GCA_025935235.1 Ktedonobacterales bacterium
AGTTGTATCCAGAGCTGCCCAAACTGGTCGTACATGGCGATTTCGTCTCGGCCAATATGCTCTGGCGCGGCGACGCCATCAGCTCGAACATCTCAGGCATCCTCGACTTCGAGCGTGCTCACGTTGACACGGCGCTCTTCGATTTCGCCTGGGGGCTGGGCGACCGCCGGCCGCCGCTGCTGCGCGCCACTGTCGCTTCCTACTCGCGCGCCCGTCCGCTGAGCGCGGTAGAGCGCGAGGCGCTGCCCGAAGCGCTGCTGCTGGGCATGCTGATGGCGATTGATATGCAGATGACCTACTTCGGCAACATGCGCGAGGTGGCGCGGCTGGCCGCCGAGCTGCATTACACGGTCCGCGATCTGGAGTCGCTGCGCAAGGCCGTGGCGCTCAAGCCGACGGCGTTCTAGAGCGACCTCACCCCAGCCCCCTCTCCTGCGAGGAGAGGGGGCTTTACGTGCTCGCGCGCCCGACTTTGCGGCTGTGTCAGAGCCGATGTGAGCGTCAACCTGGACTATTCTCGCTACCGGCATCAAGTTCTTCCGCATAGAAGATGATGTCCATGAATTGGTACGCCACATACACGGCGAAGATATGAGCGCCACGTGGTTCAAGTGGCGCAGGGATATCCGCCTCAACGCTCTTGAAGTATGCATCCAAGGTGTCTAGCGCGTAGTTCGTGTCTTCGTAGGCATGCGCGAGGTCGTTGAAAACAGTTAGAGGCAAGCCGCGCCGATCAAGCGCAATTTCAAGGTTATGCAATCGATCTCGCAACAGAGCGACAGCTTGGCGCGAGCGCACAATCTGATCTCGGTTAGAGATACCTTCATGGAGATCCTGGATCTCATGGCTTGCCGCTACATTTACGATGTCTGCTAGTTTGTCCATATTGAGCCGATCCTCTGACCCTGGATCAGACGCATTCTGGCTCCCCTCTCCCGCGTTGGCGGGGGAGGGGCTGGGGGTGGGGGCTACCCCGCCTCACCCACGCGCTCGCGGGCGCGCAGGCGGATGCCGTAGAGCGGCATGGCCGTCACCTGATAGAACTGCACAAGCGTCTGGTCGGGGACGGCCTCCAGCTCGTAGCGGCGCAGCGCCTGCGAGACGAGCGCCTTGATCTCGACCTTGGCGAAATTGATGCCGATGCAGACGCGGGGCCCGCCGCCGAAGCCGACCAGCGCGTAGGGCGTGCGCTTGTGCTCCTCGCGTGGGGGAGCGAATCGCTCAGGATCGAAGACCTCGGGATGCTCGAAGACCTCGGGAAGCTGGTGCGAGGCGGCGATGGAGTAGAGCGCATACGTTCCGGCTGGCACATGATAGCCCGCGAACTCGAAGTCCTCCACCACGCCGCGCGGCCCATTCGCCACTGGAGGATAGAAGCGCTCGGCCTCCAGCAGGACCAGATCGAGATAGCGCATGCGCTTGATCTCATCCAGCGTCGGCTCGGCTGTCGGCCCCACCAGCGCCAACTGCTCGTCCAGCGCGCGCTGCGTCACGGCGGGCTGCTGGGTGAGCTGGTAGAGCAGCCACGCGCTCAGGCTGGTCGAGGTCTCGTGTCCCGCCACCAGCAGGATGTTGGCGTGGGCGATGATGCGCTCATCGCTCAGCGGCTGGCCGCTGGCGTCGCGGGCCGTCACCAGCAGCCCCAAGATGTCGTCGGTCGGGTGGGCGCGGCGCTCGGCGATCTTCGGGCGGAGCAGCGCATCCAGTTCGGCGTGCAGCGCGGCGCTGCGGGTCTGCCACTCCTCCTCGCTGGTGACGAACAGGCCCAGCGTCAGCATCTGCGAGAAGATATCGCGGAAGTGGTCAACCTCTGGCCCGGCGCGCAGGCCCGTCAGCGCCTCGGCGGCCACATCGAAGGTGATCTTGCGCGCCTCGGCATAGACATCCACCTCGCCGCGCTCGCCCCAGTCGGCGATGCGCTCGCGAATGATGCGGTTCATCAGCGGCACATAGCGATCCATGTAGGAGATGGTGAAGGCGGGGTTCATCAGATGGCGATGGGCGTCGTGTTCGGGGCCATCCATCGTCAGCAGGCCATCGCCGAACATGCGCTCGGCGCCGAATAACTGGCCCCAGCCCTGGTGATGCGAGAACTTCAGGCGATCGGAGAGCAGCACGAAGCGGTTGGCCTCCGGCCCGACCAGATACACCACATCCACGCCAAATTCGCGCCGACGGAAGATCGGCCCGTGCGCACGATACATCTCCGCCAGGAAGGCGCCCGTGCGCGTGGAATAGTCTTCTGGCAGGTCAATGACCGGAATCCGCTCGAATGGCTTCACATCCGCGCTCATGGTCATACGCTCCGTCCCCCCGCTCGCTCCTCAGGCTCATCCAGCCCGCACAGGCGTCCCACGAGGCGCGCCCATATCGTACTCTACGACGCTGGGCGGCGCGAGGTTGGCGGGGCGGCCCCCTCCCCCAACTCCTCCCCCGCGACGTGGGAGAGGGGAGCGAAATAGCACACCTGGTTACGAGTACGGGCGCCCGTAACGAACGCCACGCCAAATGCAACGTTGTGTATGAAGAGCGCACGCTTCATCCAATAATGAGACGAGCTAATCGCCACGCATCCGGTGGCGCGAAATGAAGGAAAGAGCGGCAATGGGCGCGACGACAACGGCGGTTGCGGCGGCGGCGAAAGCCAAGGTCGCGGCGATGATCCTGGCAGGCACACTGCTGGTCGGCGGCGGCGCAGCCGCTGGCGTGACGACTGCGGCAGCCAATGGCGCCTTTGGCCAGCAGGTCAAGACGCAGGTGCAGACGTGCAAGTCTGACCTGAAGGCGGGCGCGCATGGCATCGGCGCCTGTGTCTCCGACTTCGCCAGCCAGCACGGCCAGCAGGAGCGCCAGCAGCACAGCCACGGCGCGGGCGGCTCTTCGAACAGTCACGGCGCGTCGTCCAATGGACACGGCGCGCCCACCAACCCCGGCAAATCTGGCGATACGCACGGCAAGCCATCCAACGTGACGCCCGGCGGTGGGACGAGCAACCGCCCATAACCAGCGGATGTCATCCGACTGATTCTATCCCCCCAAACACAGGCATGACCGGCGCTGCCACACCTCGGCAGGGTCGGTCATGTCTGTGTTGCGCGGTGGAAGGCGCGGCGCGTCAGTTGTGCACATCCTCGCGGGCGAAGCGCACGACGCCGATAGCCAGCAGCGCCGCCGCGATCACCAGCAGCACGATCGTCCCCGTCCAGTTGATCCCATCGGTGATCGGCTGGCCATAGACGTGGAAGATCGAGAGATTGAGCGTCCAGGTGGGCAGCTTCAGCAGGTCGTTCAGCAGCTCCGCCAGGAACGAGAGCGAGGCCAGCCCGCCGACGACGCCCAGAATGACGCCGGATGGAACCCTGCCCGCCAGCGCATAGACCAGCGCGCCAGTCACCAGCCCCAGCGGAATTATCCCCAGTCCAGCGGCAGCCAGACTGCCAGCGTCCAGCGAGAAGCTCGCGGCCGCTCCGCCCACCAGCGGCGACAGCCACACTACCAGTCCCAGCGCCACGACTCCCACGACCACCACCACGAAGCGCTCCAGCGGCAGACGCCAGCGCGGCAGCGGCTCGCTCAGCAGCGTCTCCAGCCGCGCGCGGTCGAGGTCGCTGGCCCAGTTGATGGCGAAGAACATCGCCGCCAGCACCGAGACGAAGGGAACGAAGCTGAACTCAATCGCCTGGATGAAGCCGCCGTTGGTGGCGAGGTTCGATCCGCCGAAGATTGCCTGGAGGACCGGGCTGGTCTTGAAGGCCTTGGCGATCACGTCCTCGGCGGACTTGGCGATGAACACCGCATAGACGCCAAACACCGCTAGCCCGACCATCCACCAGAAAATGGACAGCCAGTTGGCCGCCAGCGACCGCGCCATCACGCCGCGCAGCGAGAGATCGCCTTGTGCGCGCGCCATCGAGGTCGCGGGCGCCACGCGGCGGGCGACGTGGCCCGACGACGCCCACAGCTTCGCCACATCGCCCGCGTCGCGCCGGACGAACAGCCACACGCTGGCGACCGAGAGCACGACGCTCATCGCCAGCAGCACGATCAGCGCGCCCGGATTCGCGCCATAGGTGGGAATGATCGGCTTGCTCAGCTGCGAGTAGAAGTTGATGGTCAGCCCGGAGATGAACTCGGGGCCTTTGCCGACGCGCATCGCGCCCGCCACCACGAAGTCCACCGCCATATAGGCGCCCGCGATGCCCGCCCCCGCGCCTGAGGTGCGCGTGAACTGGGAGAAGAAGAGCGCCAGCGCGCCGTAAACGAACGCGGTGAGGATGATATTCACCCCCGCCATCACATCGCCGCCGAGGTCCAGCGGAACCTTGGCCGCCGCCAGCCCGACGATCAGGCCCAGTGTGACGAGCGCCCCGATAATGATCGTTCCCAGCGCGAAGGCGATGATCTTCTCGGTCAGATAGCGCGCCCGGCTGATCGGCGCGCCCAGCAGCAGATCGAGCGCGCCGTTCTCCTCGTCGGCGCGCGTCAGCCGCGCCCCGGCGATCACCATCCAGATGCCCAGGAAGAGGGGCAGCAGCCCCAGGAATTTGAAGGTCGTGTAGCCTTGCGGGGTCCCGATGGCCACCGGATCGCCAAAGAAGGCGAAGCTCTGCAAGATATTGGTCTGCGAGAGTTGGCCCACCGCTCCGCTGACCGATGAAGACGCCGCCGCCGTCGCCATCAGCAGCAGCCCGATGCCAATGCCCCAGGCCAGAATCGCCACGCGGTACGCGCGCAGCGATTTGCTCCAGACCGCGCGAAAAGTCCAGCTCTTCGACGGCGCCATTGCTGGGCGCGCCGCTATCGTCGCCATGATGCGCTCACCTGTCCTCTCGAATCTGTGTCGTCCTCCGCGCGTGGCGGATCAGGCGACAGGCTCGCTCACCGGCTCGTAGAAGCGCAGGAAGATATCTTCGAGGCTTGGCTCGTGGGTCGCCACATTCAGCGCGCCATGCTCCACAGCCACGCGCAGCGCATCGGCCATGTCGCCGGTCAGGGTGACGCGGGCGGTGTTCGGCTCATCGGTCGTCACCGAGACGACGCCGGGCAGGCCAGAGAACCACGCGGCCTCGGCGGGGCCACTGAACTGCGCCTCCAGCACGCGCTGGCGCAGGTCTTTCAGCTCGCCCACGCCACCCACCTTCACCAGCCGACCCTCGCGGATGATACCGACGCGGTCGCAGGTATGTTCGACCTCTGGCAGGATGTGCGACGAGAGGAAGACCGAGCGGCCATCGGCGCGCGTCTCAGCGACCAGCTTGTAGAACTCCTGCTGGTTGAGCGGGTCCAGCCCGCTGGTCGGCTCATCCAGAATCAGCAGGCGCGGCTTGCCCATGAAGGCCTGCGCCAGCCCCACCTTCTGCTTGTTGCCACGCGAATACTCGCGGAACTTCTTGCTGGGGTCCAACTCCAGTCGCTCGACGAGGCCGATGAGGTACGACTGATCCACGCCGCCACGCAGATTGGCGAGGTAGGTGAGGATCTGCGCGCCCGTCAGGCCAGGATCGAAGCTGAACTCGCCCGGCAGATAGCCCACCAGCCGCTTCACCTCAGTCGCCTGGGTCCAGCTATCCAGTCCACCGACGCTGGCGCGCCCCGATGTGGGCCGCAGCAGCCCCATCAGCGTGCGGATGGTGGTCGTCTTGCCCGCGCCATTTGGCCCCAGGAAACCGAACACCTCGCCATCGCCAATCGAGAACGTGACATCGTCAATGCCCCGGCTGGAGCCATAGCGCTTGGTCAGCGCCTCGACCTGCGCGAGGGATGTGGTGGATGCCGCTGGCGTGACTGGCGCCGCTGAAGAGGATGAAGATGTAGTCGCCATGATGCACTGTCTCTCCGCCGCGACTGGAACTGCCCAGTCGCGTGTTTGCCCGAAAAACGTCTCGTGCGCCCGCCTCGCCGCGCCCCTCGCGCGGTCTGGCAGGCCAAACCCTTAGCCAGGTATGCCGCATGTCGTCGCATGCCAGCGCATGCTTCACTAGTCGTCGCGCTCGGCCGTCAGACCTTCGTCGCTGACACTGGCGATGTCGTCACGTTCGTCATGACCGTTGTGTCCGTTGTGGTGATCGCCGCGGGTGAGGCGCGGCGCGCTACGCGCTGTGGCCGCCTCGCGCCGCGCGGCGCGATAGGCGCGCTTATGCTGGACCCAGCGCTCCTCCGACTGTCGTGACTCTTCGATGATGAAGTCGCAGTACTCGCGCATCTCTTCCAGCCGCTCGCGCGCCAGTGGGTCATCGGCGCCAAGCGACGCCAGGCCATGCTCGGCGATCACGCGCGAGCCGCGCGCCGCCTCCATCGTCTGCCTGGTGCGCACCTGCCACACGTTGTCGTTGTAGCGGTAGAAGTCGCGCCGGTCGCCGGGGATGCCCACCCGCGCGGCAAACCCTACGCCCACTGCCATGCGGATGTTGGTCGAGACGGAGGCGCGCGAGACGAGCAGCGCCTGCGCCATGTCGTCGAGCGTCAGCGGGCGGTCGGCCAACATCAGCAGCGCCATCAGGCGCCCAACCAGGCGCGAGACGCCATAATGCTCGAAGTACACTCCCAGGCTCTCGATGAAGTCGCGCTGCTCATCGGTGAGATGCGCCAGATCAATCATGGTGGTCGCTCACTCTCTACCGCTGTCTCAGACGCCAGGCGCTGCTCTCCGCGTCAGACAGTACATCTGTCAGAAGTTTCAGTCAATACTGAAACATATGGATTTACTGAAACATGTCGCACCGCGACCCTGTTCGTGTGTAATTAGCGCGCATTAGACCTTCGGGGTAGTCTGTTCCCTTGGCTGGGGCGCGTCCGGCTGGGCCGCGCTAGCGGCGATACCTTCGTCCAGCGGCTCCAACCGGTCGAAGGCGGCCAGCGCATCGGTGCGGCGCAGCAGCCCAATCGGCGCGCCAGCCCCAGCCGATGACCCAGATTGCCCTGGCTGGTCGCCCTCCACCACCGGGAGCTGGCGCACCCCAGCGCGCACCATGCGGCGGACGGCGGCGCGCAGGCGCTCGCGGCGGCGGGCGGTGAGCAGGTTGCGCGTGGCGACATCGCGCGCTAGCAACGGCTTGCCCGTCTCTGTACCCGCCTCGCTGGCGCTGGTCGTGGGGACAGCGCCGCGCTCACGCAGGTCCCGCGTCGCGATGATGCCCGTCAGCTTGCCCCTGGCGTCCACTATCAGCGCGCAGCCCTCACGGTAGACGGCGGCGCGCAGCGCCTCGACTGGCGTTGTCTCCTCAAAGATGGCTGGCGAGCGCTGCATCGCGTCCTCCACCCGCAGCGCGGCGAAGGGGCCGTCCGCAGGCGCTGGCGCGGCCCCCGGCGGGATGGCGCCGCGCGTCAGGCTGGCGGCGGGACTGGCAGCGGCATCCGTAGCGGCGCTGGCGGCTGGGCCGACGCCGGAGCCGCCGACGGGGCGCGGGGCGAGCCGTTGCGGGCGCAGCGCCTGCCGCACCTGATCGAGCGAGAGCAGCCCCACGCGCCGGGCGGGCCTGCCGCGCTCCACCACCACGATCTGGCGCAGGCCGCGACGCGTCATGCGCAGCCACGCGGCGTAGAGCGTCTCATCAGGATAGGCCGAGACGATCTGCCGGCTGATGACCTGCCCCACGCGCATCGTCTCCAGCTCGTCGGGCGCGACCCGCCCGATGTCGGTGAGCGTGAAGATGCCGACGATGCGACCATCCTCGCGCGCGAGCGCCGCCGACGCCCCGCTCTGGCGCAGCGTCTCGGCGGCCAGCGCGAGCGGCGCGTCGCTGGCCAGCACGGGCGGCGGTGGCCCGTCAGCGGCGTCGAGCGTCTCGCGCACCGAGACGCGCTGCATCAGCGCGAGCGCATAGTCATCGCGGTGGGCGGGTGAGTCGAGCCGGGTGGGCGGCTGCTTGTGGTAGACGCTGCTGTCGCCCGTGATGACATACGCCACCATCGTCGCCAGCATGGCTGGAGCGATCAGCGACAACTCGCCCGACATCTCCGTCACCATCAGGATCATCGCCAGCGGCGTTTTGGAGATGCCGCCGAAGAACGCCGCCATGCCCACCAGCACAAAGGCGCCTGGCGCGACGCCCGCCACCAGCGGCGGCGCCACGTAGTGCAGCCCGGCCCACAGCGCGCCGCCCATAAAGCCACCCGCCACCATCGCGGGCGCCACATCGCCGCCGCTGCCGCCGGAGCCCAGGGTGAGCGAAGTCGTGGCGATTTTGGCGAAGACCAGCAGCGCCAGTAGCAGTCCGCTGAGCGTCGTGTAATCGTTGTTGACACTGAACTGCACGAAGCCGTAGCCCATGCCGAGTGATGCAGGCAGATAGACGCCGATCAGCCCGACCAGCACGCCGCCCAGCGCGGGCTTGAGCGCCACCGGCATGCGCAGCCGCTCGAAGCCGCGCGTGACGCCCTTCATAGTCGCCTCGAAGATCAGCCCAACCACGCCCGCCAGCCCGCCCAGCGCCAGAAAGCCGATCAGGCTGCGCGGATCGTGGAAGCCGAAGTCGGTGCGCGAGCCGAAGATCGGCTGCCAGCCGACGATGACGCCGAAAACGGTGTAGCCCACGACGGCGGCGATGAAGGTGGGGAAGAGGGCGTCGGCCTCGAAGTCGCGCTTGTAGAGCACCTCGGCGCCGAAGATGGCGCCCGCGAACGGCGCGCGGAAGATCGTGCCGATGCCCGCGCCCATGCCCGCGACGGCGGCGATGCGGCGGTCGTGGTCATCCAGATGGAGTGTCTGGGCCAGCCAGGAGCCGATGCCCGCCATGATCTGCGCCGCCGCGCCTTCGCGTCCAGCGCTGCCTCCAGAGCCGATGGTGATAGCCGAGGCGACCAGCTTGATTGGCGCGACCCGCTTGCGGATCATGCCGTTGCGCTGGTGAAAGGAGGTCAGCACCTCATCGGTGCCGCCGCCCGCCGTCTCTGGCGCGAGATGGTAGACCATCAGGCCGACGATCAGTCCGCCCAGCCCTGTCGCCACCGGTAGCAGCCACGCATGCGCGATGGGCGTCAGGACGGTGGCGCCCTCGCCAGCGGGCTGCGGTGGCACATCGCCCGCGATCAGGCCGAGCAGCAGGCGCGTGGCCAGCTCGATCGCGCCATAGAAGAGCGCCATCACCAGGCCAGCGGCGACGCCGATCACCGCGCCGAGGAAGAGCCAGCGCTGGAAGTAGGCGCGGGTGTAGCGGCTGAACTGCGCCTGAATCTCGTCGCGCCTGGGGCGGCGCCAGCCCCGGCGGCGGGTGATGCTGATCGGTCGGAGTTGGCGGCGCAGGCGGCGCAGCGCGCGAGCGCCAGCCACCCGGATACGCGCGATGAGCGGCTTCGCCGATGCCGTGGCGCTGTTGTCGCCCGCTGGCGTCTGTGCAGGCGTCGGGGCTGGCGCCTGGCCAGAGCCGTCTGTGTCGCCTGTGTCGCCTGTGTCATCTGGGATGGGCATGCGCGCGCAATCCAATCCTGTGTCTCTGTCGCGGCGCCGCTCGTCGCCAGCCCCTCACGATGCGACAGTCCCTCAGATATAGTCTACCCATTCACATGGCTGGTGGCAACCAGTGGCGTCCAGGGCGCCGTGCGGCATGCCTGATGCGTCGCCTCCGCTACGAGACGGGTTCAGGCCCACGCTCCACGCGCAACGAAGCAGCCTTGACAAGAGCCGATCAGGCCAGCGTATTGTGTAGAGGACGACACTTCACCCGCGGCGCCCACCCCCAGCAGCGCATCACAGCAGCGCGGCTGGCCGCGTGCAGTGCGGGCGGGTCTGCGTTTGACGCATGGGTTTGACGCATGGAGGGCCGCCTATTCCTGCTCGCGCTCTAGGTCTGGCGTCGGTCTGAGTTCGGGTCGTCAGCAGGGGCGCGGGCATAACCGGTTCGTGCTGTATACCTTCACCACAACCTGTAAGGAGAACGCGATCATGGCGTATGAGCTACCCCCGCTGCCGTATGACTACAGCGCACTGGCGCCGCACATTGACGCTCAGACGATGCAGCTGCACCACGACAAGCACCATCAGGCGTATGTCAACAACCTCAACACAGCGCTACAGGGGCTGAACCAGTTCGACGGCGTTTCGGTCGAGGACCTGATGCGCCGCATCAACGACGTGCCAGAGAACGTGCGGACGGCGGTGCGCAACAACGGCGGCGGACACGCCAATCACAGCATGTTCTGGCAGATCATGAAGCCCAACGGCGGCGGCGAGCCGACCGGCGCGCTGGCCGACGCCATCAACTCGACCTTTGGCTCGTTCGACCAGTTCAAGACTACGTTCAACGATAACGGCGGCAAGCGCTTTGGCTCCGGCTGGACGTGGCTGGTCGTTGACCAGAATGGCAAGCTCCAGGCCATCTCGACCGCCAACCAGGATAGTCCACTGATGGACGGCCTCTATCCGGTGATGGGCAACGATGTCTGGGAGCACGCCTACTACCTGACTTACCAGAATCGCCGCCCCGACTACCTCAAGGCCTGGTGGAATGTCGTCAACTGGGACGAGATCGCCAAGCGCTACCAGCAGGCTACCAGCGGCCACTAGCCAGCGGTCGCCATTCATCAACCGCGCAGCGCTCCAGCGACATCTCGCTGGAGCGCTGCGTGATCTTGTGTGGAGTCAGTCGCGCCGCCCGCGCTGCATGTCAACGAGATCGGATGTACCGCCCATGACGCACGATCCCGCTCCCGACTGGCTCGCCGCGACCCTGGCCGCCGACGCCGCCGAGGGCCAGGGCGCGCTGCCGCTCGCCATCCGCCCGCTCGCGCCAGCCTACCGCATCGCCGGGCGTGTCACCGCCGTGACCATCGCCACGGACGATAACCTCGACCTGCGTCAGGCGATGCCGCGCGGGCCGCAGCCGGGGCCGATCCTGCTGGTCGCTGGGGGCGCCGCCTCCACGTGCGCCTGCATGGGCGGGTTGATAGCGCGCGAGATGCGCCTGCTCGGCTTCACCGCGCTCATCACCGACGCCCCCGTGCGCGACGCCGCCGAAGTCCGCGCCTCTGGGCTGCTCGTCTGGTCGCGCGGTCTGACGGCAGTGGCGCCGGGGAAGCGCGGCGGTGGTCACGCGGGCGAGGCGCGCTTTGGCGACGTAACCGCGCACGATGGCGATTTCATCATCGCGGACGAGGATGGCGTCATCGTCTGGCCCTGGGCGCGCTATGATGAACTGCTGGCGAACGCTCGCACCCGGCTGGAGAGCGACGAGCGGCGCGCCCGCGAGTTGGATGCGCGAGAGGCCGAGAGCAAGCGCCGCTAGCGCGAGCGCAGGGCAGCCAGAAAGCTCCTCTCCCGCCTCGGCGGAGGAGGGGTTGGGGAGGAGGTCAGCCCGCGCTATACTCCGCATGGAGCCACGCAGTGCCGCCTGTGCTATTTCCACCAGACAGGTTCAGCCGCCAGGATCAGAAGGAGCGCCAGGCCATGCCACGAGACCTCGCCATCGCCAACGGGCGAACGCTCGCCAACTTCGACTCGTCCTACAATCTGCGCGACATCTACTGGCCGCACATCGGCCAGCAGAACCAGACGATGGGACACATCAGCCACTCGGGCGTCTGGGTGGAGGGCGCTTTCTCCTGGTTCGATAGCGACGACTGGAGCCGCGATCTGCTCTACGAGCCAGAGACGCTCGTCACCGCCGTCACCCTCACCAGCCAGCGGCTGGCGCTGAAGATCGAGTGCGCCGACGGCGTGGACTTCGACCGCGACATCATCATGCGGCGCATGCGCGTCACCAACCTCGCCGACCATCCGCGCGAGATCCGGCTGTTCTTCCACCACGACTGGCATCTGTGGGAGAATCCCGGCGCCAATACCGTCTACTATCGTCCCGACCATAAGTTCATCGTCGCCTACAAGCGCCACTGCTACATGCTGGTGGATGGCGTAGTTGGCGACGACCAGGCGGGCGACTCTGCTACCACGCGCCAGGGCGAGCTGGGCGTCTACCACTGGGCGACGGGACAGAAGGAGTTCAACGGGCAGCAGGGCACCTGGCTCGACGCGGTGGATGGCGAGCTGGGCGGCAATCCCATCGCGCAGGGATCAGTGGATAGCTGCGTCGGCTTCTATCTGGGCGAGGTCGCGCCCGACGCCGCACGCATGTGCTATCACTGGCTGGCGATCGGCAAAACCTATCAGGCTATCTGCACGCTCGACAACATGGTGCGCAGGCGTGGCGCGGAGTCGTTCCTGCATCGCACCAGCGACTTCTGGCGCGCCTGGGTCAACACCAAACCGCTCGGCGAGCATGATCTCGATCAGCCGCTGATTGATCTCTACAAGCGCAGCCTGCTGATTGTGCGCGCCGAGACCGACATCCACGGCGCGATCGTCGCCGCCACCGACGCCGATGTCTACGAGTTCTCGGCGGACTCCTACGCCTATATGTGGCCGCGCGATGGCGCGATCGTCGCCAACGCCCTCTCGCATGCCGGCTATGGCGACATCACCAACGCCTTCTTCCACTTCTGCCGCCGCGTCATCACCGACGATGGCTTTCTGCTGCACAAATACACGCCATCGGGCGCGGTGGGCAGCAGCTGGCAGGCGTGGATGACGCCAGATGGCAAGCTGGACCTGCCGATTCAGGAGGATGAGACGGCGCTGGTCGTCTCGGCGCTCTGGCAGCACTATCACCTCTTCCGCGAGGTCGAGTTCGTGCGCCCGCTCTACCGTCCGCTGGTGACGGCCGCCGCCGATTTCATGGTCGGCTTCCGTGAGCCATACACCAGGCTGCCCGCGCCCTCGTGGGATCTGTGGGAGGAGCGGCGCGGCATCCACGCCTATACCGTCGCGGCGGTCTATGATGGCCTGATGTCGGCGGCCAATTTCGCCGCGCTCTTCGGCGAGCATGACCGCGCCGAGCGCTATCGTGCCGCCGCGGAGGAAATCAAGACCGCCGCGCGGCAATACCTCTGGCATGCGGGCGAGAAGCGTTTCCTGCGCATGATCCGCGTCTCCGCGACTGGCGCAGTCGAGCCGGACATGACGGTGGATTCGAGCGTGGCGGGCATCTTCAAGGTCGGGATGTTCGAGGCGACCAGCGACGAGATGACCTCGACGATGGAGGCCTTCCAGCAGCGACTGAGCGTGCATACTGCGGTCGGCGGCATCGCGCGCTACGAGAACGACTACTACCATCAGGTGACACACGACCTGAGTCAGGCGACCGGCAATCCGTGGTTCATCTGCGGGCTGTGGCTGGCGCAGTATCACATCGCCCGCGCCGACAACATGGACGAGTTGGCCAAGGCCAAGCCGCTGCTGACCTGGACGCAGCAGCACGCGCTGCCCAGCGGTGTGCTGGCCGAGCAGATTGATCCGCTGACCGGCGCGCCGCTCTCAGTCTCGCCGCTGACCTGGAGTCATGCCGAGTATGTAGCGACCGTGCGCTGGTACGTCAGGAAGTATGAGGCGCTGACGGCGGCGCCGGGGAAGTGACGCCCCCACCCCAACCCCTCCCCCGCTTCGCGGGAGAGGGGAGCAAGATCAGGGCGAGCGGCGGCGATAGAGGCGACGGCGATGGCGCGACAGATTGGACTGGTGGCGGCGGCCAAGGCGCGACGCGGCGGCATCCTGCGCGCCCGCGACCAGTTCGAGGTGTCGCCAGTCTTTCGCCGCGCGCGCGACTATTGCGAGCGCGGCGGGATGGAGTGGTACATCCTCAGCGGCTCGCATCATCTGCTGGCGCCGCATCAGGTGATCGGGCCAGATGACGCCTTCGTGCATGCCCTCAGCGCCGAGGAGCGCGCCGCGTGGGCCGCCGAGGTAGCGCAGCGGCTCCGGCGAGTACGCGAGCGGTCGGCTGAGCCGCTGGTCTTCACGCTGCTGGCCAGCCAGCGCTATGCCGAACTGCTGCTGCGCGCGGCGCCCGATCTGCCGCTGGAGACGCCGCTGAGCGGGCTGGGGCTGGCGGACCGCCTGCGCTGGTTCGATCACCGCCTGGCCGTCCGCTCGCGCCTGCTCGGCGGCGGCTGAGCAAACGGGCGGCTGAAGCCGCGGCCAGGGGCCTGCGGGCCGCAAAGCCTGCCTCCGCAGGCTGGGAGACGGCCCGTTGAGTCCCAGGCCGCGGAGGCGGCCTTCGCGGCCCGCAGGGTCACTTAGCTGCGGGTTTACCCGCCCGTCTTCCACGGCGCCACACGATCGCCCGATCAATACGTGAACCTTGATTACCCGCCCGTCACTCCGCGGGTGGCATTTCGGCCTCGAAGCAGTAGTAGACCGTCTGGAAGGGATGACGGAAGGCCACCACGTCATCTACGACGCGCTCCGGCGCGACGCCCTCGACCAGCACACGGGCAATGAAGTCGGCGATGGTCGCCATGTCCGCCTCATCCATCCCCAGCCGCGTCACTTCGGTTGTGCCGATGCGCAGGCCGCCGGGGCGATCCCAGTCCTCTGGCTGATCGCTGGGGATCAGGTTCTTGTTGGTGATGATGTTGGCCCGCGCCAGGCGATGCGCGACCTCCAGCCCGCCGCCGAACTGGCGCACGTCGGCGATCACCTGATGGGTACGGGTGTAGCCCTTGTGCGCGCCGAGCATCGTCACGCCGCGCTCCGCCAGCGCCGCGCCCAGCGCCTGCGCGTTGGCGACGATGCGCGCCATGTAGGTCTGGCCAAAGGCGATCATCTCGGCGGCCGAGACCGCCAGCGCCGCGACGCGATTCACCTGATGCGTGGCGGCCAGCACGGGGAAGACGGCATGGGTCAGCGGCTCGGTTAGCGCCGGATCATCCCATACCAGGATGCCGCTCTGCGGGCCGCTGAAGGTCTTGCCCGCCGAGCCGGTCATCACCGCCGCCCCCTCGCGCAGCGGCGCCTGGAACTGGCCGCCCGCCACCAGTCCGAGCTGGTGCGCGCCATCGAAGTAGACGCGCCCGCCCCATTCGCCGACGATCCCAGCCATCTCGGCAATCGGAAAGGGGAAGAGCGTCATCGAGGCGCCCAGCGTCACCAGATTGGGCCGCACCGCCCGCGCCACCGTCGCGAAGCGCTCCAGATCAACGGTCAACTCGACCGGATCGAACGGCACATCTACGACATGCAGCCCGCGCACACCCGCCGGGCCATCAGGGCGGTTGCTGGAGTGGCCGCCGATGGGCTGGGCGAGGCTCATAATCAGATCACCGGGCTGGGTGAGCGCAGTGTAGACGGCCAGATTGCCCACCATGCTGGCGACCAGCCGGTGGTCAGCGTAGCGCGCGTGGAACGCCTGCTTGAGCAGCTCCACGCATAGCGCCTCGACCTCATCAATATACTGCGTGCCAGCAAACCAGCGGTTGACCGCGCCGATATGCCCCTCGGCGGCGCGCGTGCCGATCTCGGCGGAGAGCAGCGCGCGCACGGTGGGGCTGGTCGGCGCCTCAGGGGCCAGCAGATTCAGGCACTGCTCGCCGCGCCACGCCTCATTGCGCTTGACGGCGCTCACCACCGCCTGCGCCATCTCGGCTGGGGTCTGGCAGGCGTCGAGCAGGGCGCGCGCCTGGGCCAGCGTGGCCGCGTCGTGAACCTCGAACTGGTCGCCGGGAACGCTGGCGGCGTGTGTGGTCTGAGAAGTCGTGGTCGCCATGATGGTCTCTCCTCATGGAATGAAGCTGGCGGTTGATGAAGGTTCACATGTTGATCGGGTTATCGCGTGGTTCCGTGGGAGACGGGCGGCTGAAGCCGCAGCTAAGGGCCTGCGGGCCGCAAAGCCTGCCTCCGCAGGCCAGGAGATGGACTCAGGTGGACTTTTGTACGCGCTCATCCTGTTGGGCTGCCGTCGGCTCAGCCAGCGAGGCGGCGATGAGCTGGCCGAGCGCCAGCCAGTTCTCCTCCACCAGCCGCGCGGCGAGGTCGCTGTCGCCGCGCTCGCAGGCGGCGATGATCGCGTTGTGCTGCTGGACAGACTTACGACCAGCCAGCGAGCCAAACTGGGCATATTCCAGGCGGCGCACTTTGGGGGTCAGGCGCTCCAGCGCGCGCGTGATCTCGCCGTTGCCCGCCGCCCGCAGCAGGACGCCGTGGAAGCGGTCATCCGCAGCGATGGCGCACCGCACGGTCGCGGGATCGAGCGCGGCGATAGCCCCGGCCAGCTCCTCGTTGGCAGCGCGCATCTCCGCGATGTCCGCCGCGCTCAGGCGGGCGACGCCGTGGCGGGCGCCTAGCGCGTGCAGCGCCGCGACGACCGGAAACGACTCACGGGCGGCGACGGCGTCGAGCGGCGCGACACGGGTCAGCGCGCGTGGCGCCGTCTCCACTAGCCCCTCGTCTTCCAGCCGCTGGAGCGCCTCGCGCACGGGCGTGCGGCTGACGCCCAGCCGCGCCGCCAGCTCCTGATCGCGCAGTCGCTCGCCTGGCGCCAGTTCACCCGCCACCAGCGCATCGCGCAGAGCGCGATAGACGCGCTCGCGCAGCGACGCGCTCTCAATCGTCAAGAGTGTGTCCATGCATGTGATATATCACATTCCTTCAAGAGATGTCAAGGGCCGACCTAGCCAGAATAGGCCCCTTGCCGGTCGCCGGGCGCTTGCGTATCATAGGCTGACTATCGGCGGCGTCGAGACATGGCGAGACACGGCGAGACACGGCGGGAAGGGAACATCTGGCATGCCTACGGTCACCAGCCTCATCAACCTCAAGGGCGGAGTGGGCAAGACCACCCTCACCCTCTCACTCGCCCATTTTCTCGCACTGGAGCATCACAAGCGCGTGCTGGTGATTGATCTCGACCCGCAGACCAACGCTACCGTCTGTCTGATCCCCGAAGACGACTGGAAGGACCGCGACGAGACGGGGCGCACGCTCTATCAACTCTTCCTCGACCAGCTCAAGGGTGTGCGGCGCTTCAACGCCGATGAGGCCATCGTGCGCAACGTCTCGAACGTC
>JAICVT010000515.1 GCA_025935235.1 Ktedonobacterales bacterium
CTGTGTACACTGATCGGACTGCTCGTGGGCGGCGGCATGTACTTCATCGGCGTCCCATTCGCCACGCTGCTGGGCGCACTGGCATTCTTCTTCGAGTTCATCCCCTTCCTGGGGCCGATATTCTCCTTTGTGGCCTGTGCGCTGGTCGGCGCCACGCAGGGCTGGGTGACGCTGTTGGTCGTCGTGGTGTACTTTGGCTTCATCCACGCCATCGAAGCCTACATCGTCGGCCCGCGCGTGCTGGGACGCTCGCTGGGGCTGCACCCGGCCATCTCCATCGTCGCGCTCTTGATCGGCGCCGAGGTCTTCGGGCTGTGGGGCGCGCTCTTCGCGGCGCCGCTGGCCGGCATCGTGCAGGTTGTCCTCTCCACCCTCTGGCGCGAATGGCGCTCCACCCACCCAACGCAATTCCCTCAAGGTGAAGACCAGCCGGGCGATGACACGGCCGCGCCTGAACTCAATGTCTTCAGCCCCGCGTCAGAGCCAGCGCCCGAAGATGGCGCGCCCTCAGATGGGCGCGCGCGCCCTAGCGAGACGCCCTTCTGAGCGCACAAGAGCGGACGAGAACGGACGAGAGCAGACTGGCGCCAACCTGCGCTCCCCATAACCACTCTGAGCCAGCGCAAGCCCGACCGTATGGCACGCCGTTTGCTGAACGCCGACCAGGCGCGGATACGAGGCAAGGAGCGAAACCCGCGTTGGAAGGAGCATCAGCCATGTCGGTCAGCGCGAATCAGTGTTTCCTGGTGATCATGTTGATCGCCGCCGTGCGGGGATATGCGCGGGGCTGGCACCGCGAGATCATCACCTGCGCCATCACGCTGGGAACCGTGCTCTTCCTGACCATCGGCGGTGGCGATGCCGCCGCGCAGGTCCTCAGCTCGCTTCCCAACCTCTTTCGCGGCATCAGCCCGAACTTCAATCTTGCCATCGTCACCCCGAACCCGATGTTCGACTTCGTGACGCTGGTTGGCTTCACGGTCCTGGCGGACTTCGCTGGCTCCCACTACGGCACAGCGCCTAAGAGCGTGCAGCATCGCGCGTCGGGGCTGCTGGCAGGCGCGGTGACGGGGCTGGCGTTGGTCTACTACATCACCAGCCACCTGCTGCCCACGACCACGCTCAACCTGACCAGCCCAACCACCGCGCTGGCGACTTCCTGGATCATCGCGATCTTTGGCGTTGGCATGATGGTGCTGCTGCTGGTCGCGCTGGTGCGCAAGTAGCGTGTCAGCGCTTGTAGCGAAAGCGTAGCGCGAGCATAGAGGATCCGCGGCCCTATGCAGACAAACCCTGAGCTGGAGCGTCAGCCACCTGGACTGACCCATCTGTTGCCGCTCACCATCCAGCTAGACCTCAAGCACAACGAAGAGGTCATCTTCGCCATACGGCAGAGTCCCCTGACCCCGCTGACGCTGCTGTGGCCGGTCGCGCTGGGTGTGCTGGGCTGGGGCGTCCTCAACGCCGTCTCGCTGACGGTGGCTGGCATGCCGATGCCCATGCTGATCCAGTACGGCATCCTTGGGCTGTCGGCGATCCTGGGCATCCGCTGGATGGTACGTGACCTGCTCGGCTGGTTCGTCCGCTGGTATGTGCTGACCAATCAGCGGCTGGTCGTCTCGCATGGGTTGCTGCGCCGCCACCGCGAGGAGGCCGCCACCTCGCGCATCCAGACGATTCATGTCGAGCGGTCGAACCCCGCCGCGAATCTGATGGATATCGGCGATGTACAGGTGCTGACGGCCAGTTCCAAGTCCGCGATCTATCTCACTGGCGTGCGCCGCCCCGAAGAAGTGGCCTACACACTCGTCCTCGTGCAGCAGGGCAAGCTCGGCGCGCCAGAGCAACCCGCCGACGGGTTGCCCGCGTCGCCGCTCGAATCGCCCCTCGTGCGCGCCGCGCTCGATCGCATGCTGGCGGAGGATGAAGAACCAGACGATGACGTCGTTGACCAGCGGCGTTATCTGGCCAGCGGACTGCTCCACCGCGCCATTGACGTCGGCATGCTGCCCGGCGAGCGCGTGCTGGACCGCGTCTATCGCCACTGGTTTGTGCTGATGGCCCGCGCGCTGCCGCCATTCCTCGTCGGCGTGGCGGCGGTGCTGCTGCTGGCGGCGCTGCGCGCATTCATGCCGCGCTCGGCGCCGATGCTCTGGAGCCTGACGGCGATTGTCGCGATCATCATCCTGCTCTGGGAACTGCTGATGATCTCCAACTACATTGACGACTCGTTCATCCTGACCAATCAACGCATCATAGACGTCGACCGGAGCTATTTCATCTTCGCGGAGTCACGCCGCGAGACACTCTACCGTAGCGTGCAGGATGTCTCGATCACCAAGCCGCCGCTGGGCCGTCTCTTCAACTACGGCCACATCCACGTCGAAACCGCAGGCCGCGCACCCAATATTGATATGCGCCATATGTCGCGCCCACGTGAGACGCAGGAGCGCATCTTCGC
>JAICVT010000571.1 GCA_025935235.1 Ktedonobacterales bacterium
CTGCCCAGCCGCTATGCCACGCTGACCAGCGACGTGGTCCACTGGGGCTATGGCATAGCCTGGGGCAGCCTGTTCGGGCTGGTGATCGGGTCCACGCCGTTCCAGCGGCTGCCGCGAGCGCTGGCTGGCCCGCCCTTTGGCGCGCTGGTCTTCGGCGCGAGCTACGTCATCCTGCCGCTGGCGCGCCTCTACAAGCCGATCTGGGACTACGACCGGCCAACCCTGCTGCGCGACCTCAGCGCGCATCTGACCTACGGCGCGGGCGTCTCGTCGCTGTTCGCGCTGCTCTCGCGCCGGTAGTCTCTCCGCGCGCTGAATCCTCACCCCAGTTTCCGCTCGACCTCTGCCATCGCTAGCGAATCGGAGGAGGGTTCGGCGCGCATGCCCGCGCCAACCGCTGTCCTCCGTGCTTGGGCATACATCTTGCGGCGGCTGGCCGTGGTGATTCCTAGCAACAGGACGTTCTCTCCTTCCTCAGTGCGCGATGGCGCGCACACCTCAAGGGTGTTGGCTCAGTGTGTGGGCATGGTAGCCGCAGGAGGCACAACGGACATGACCGACAGGACCGACAGGACGATCACATCACGGAACGGTGGGCAATCAATGGGCGACCGCGCGCCTGGCGGGCTGGGCGCGCTGCTGCGCCAGCACATCGGCTTCGCGCCGTCGCCCATCAGCGACCGCAGCCAGCGGCTCGCATCGCGCCTGCAAGGCGCGCAGGTGGCGACCTCCGTCTGCCCCTATTGCGCGGTCGGGTGCAGCCAGCTCGTCTATTCGCGCGACGGCAAGGTCATAGACATCGAGGGCAACCCCGACAGCCCGATCAACGCGGGCCATCTCTGCCCCAAAGGCGCATCTACCTACCAGCTCATCAATAATCCCAACCGCCCTACTCGCGTGCTCTATCGCGCGCCGCGCAGCGACCACTGGGAAGAGCGCCCGCTCGACTGGGCGATGGATCGCATTGCCGCGCGCATCAAAGAGGCGCGCGACCAGGACTTCGTCATGCATAACGACGACGGTGTGCGCGTCAATCGGCTGGAGAGCGTCGCCAGCATCGGCGGAGCTACCCTCGACAACGAGGAAAACTACCTGATGCTCAAGCTCTTCCGCAACTTAGGCGTCGTCTATCTCACCAACCAGGCCCGTATCTGACACAGCTCCACTGTACCCGGTCTGGGTACCAGCTTTGGTCGGGGCGGCGCCACCACCGCCCAGTGGGATCTCGTCAATAGCGATTGCATCGTCATTCAAGGCTCCAACATGGCGGAGTGCCATCCGGTCGGCTTCCGCTTCGTGATGGAGGCGCGCGAGCGTGGCGCCAAGATCATCCATGTTGATCCGCGCTTCACCCGCACGTCGGCCACTGCCGACGTCTACGCGCCGCTGCGGCCCGGCTCCGACATCGCCTTCCTCGGTGGGCTGATCCACTATGTCATCGAGCATGAGCGATGGTTCAAGGACTACGTGCTGCACTACACCAACGCCTCCACCATCATCAACGACGACTTCCGCGACACCGAAGACCTCGACGGCGTCTTCTCCGGCTACGATGGCGACACTGGCAAGTACGACTTCAGCTCGTGGAGCTATAAGGGCGAGGACGTGCCAGCCGCCGCTGGCCACCACCCGGCGACCACTGGCGAGAGCTACTCGCATCGCTCGCAGCGCGCTGAGAAAGGCCCGCCACCGCGCGATGAGACGCTGCAAGACCCGCACTGCGTCTTCCAGATTCTCAAGCGCCACTATGCGCGCTATACGCCAGAGTTTGTCGAGCAGGTTTGCGGCACGCCTAAGGAAGTCTTCCTCCAGGTGGCTGACGCCATCTCGACTAACTCTGGCCGCGACCGCACGACCGCCTTCTGCTACGCCGTCGGCTGGACTCAGCACACTACCGGCGTGCAGATCATTCGCACGGCGGCC
>JAICVT010000537.1 GCA_025935235.1 Ktedonobacterales bacterium
CGCATCGTCCGTGAATACACCTATGAGGCGGGAGTGCGCAATCTGGAGCGCGAACTGGGCGCCATCATGCGGCGCGTGGCGCGGCGCGTGGCGGAGGGGCGGCGGCACAAAGCCCACGTGACCGCGCAGCGCGTCCCCGCCTATCTCGGCCAGCAGAAGCACTTCCCCACGGAAGCCGAGGAGCGCGACGAGGTCGGTGTGGCCACCGGGCTTGCCTGGACGGCTGCGGGCGGCGACTTGACGACCATCGAAGTGATGGCGGTGGCGGGCCACGGCGCCATCATGCTGACCGGCCGCGTCGGCGACGTGATGAAAGAGTCCGCCCAGGCCGCGCTGACCTACATCCGCGCGCGCGCCGACACACTTGGCCTCGCGCCAGACTTCTACGAGCGGGTGGACATCCACGTGCATCTGCCCGCTGCCAGCATCCCGAAGGACGGCCCATCGGCGGGCGTGACGATGGCCATCGCCATGATCTCGGCCCTGACTGGCCGCAAGACCCGGCGCGATGTGGCGATGACTGGTGAGATAACGCTGCGTGGGCGCGTGCTGCCGGTTGGCGGCGTCAAAGAGAAAGCGCTCGCGGCGCACCGCGCGGGCGTTATGACGGTCATTCTGCCACGTCGCAATGTCAAGGACCTGGATGAGCTGCCTGAAGATGTCAGAGCGGCGCTGACGATCATTCCAGTCGAGACGATGGATGAGGTGCTGGTCAACGCCCTGCGCGCGCCCGCGCGCCAGCCCGCTCCTGAGCCAGCGCCGCACGTCTCCGGCAGCCTGGCGCATACCGCGCTGCCCTCGCGGCCACTTGGCGAGACCATCGCCGCCGCCGGACGGCTGGAGCGGGCGCGCGCGCCGCGCGATGTCATCGTGGCTGGCTAGTCGAGCGGGCGATGACCGCGCCGAACCTCGCGCGTCTCGCCAATCGTCTATTTATCTGTGAGACGTGCGCAATGCACGCCATTCAGCGTACAACTAAGGATGGGTGAGGCACACGCGCGACTGTCCCGATAGCCGCAAGGCCCGGGCAAGACGAAAGCGAGGCGCTGGTGAGCGCGAGCGCGACCCGACCGCAACTCTCGATTGTGATCCCGGCCTACAATGAAGCGCGTCGGCTGCCGGAGAGCTTCGCGCGCCTCCACGATGAGCTACAGCGCCAGAACTACCTGACCGAGGTCATCGTGGTGGATGACGGCAGCGAAGACTCCACCGCCGCTGTCGTACGCGCGTGGATGGGCCGCTGGCATGCGCTGCGGCTGATCGAGATTCCGCACGGGGGCAAGGGTGGAGCGGTGCGGGCGGGCGCGCTGGCCGCACAGGGCGCGTGGATCGTGTTGGCAGACGCCGACTTCTCGATGCCTGTGCAGGAACTGGCGCGCTTCAGTCCGTCCGAATTCCCCGACACTGACATCCTGATCGCCTCGCGCGAGGCGCCAGGGGCGCGGCGCTTCGGCGAGCCATTCTACCGGCATGTGATGGGGCGCGCCTTCAACTTCGCCGTGCGCGCGTTGCTGATCCCCGGCGTGGACGATACGCAGTGCGGCTTCAAGCGTCTGCGCCGCGACGTGGCGCTCGACCTGTTCCTGCACCAGACCATCTCTGGCTGGGGGTTCGACGTCGAGTTGCTCTACGTCGCGCGCCTGCGCGGCTACACCATCCGCGAGACTCCCGTCTCGTGGTACTACAAGTCCGGCAGCAAGGTCCATCCTCTGCGCGATACCTTCTCGATGGGACGCGATGTCGTGCGCGTCTGGCGTAACGCCCGCGCGTCGAGGTATTCGCGCCGCGTCCTCCCGCATCCCACATTGGCCAGTGAGGTGGCCGCTGTCACCGTCGAGGTGAGCGTGAATCCTGACGCTGCCAGCGCCGGAGAGTGAGCGTCTCCGCCCTCTCCACGCTGGGAAGATCCAGCCCATTTCAACGCTCCCCCCTCTCCCTGCGGCAGAGGGGGGCTGGGAGTGAGGGCTACCGGAACAGCACTGCCGCCGCCGTCTGCGCATAGGCGTCCAGCGGGCCAGCAGCCAGGATCAGTAGCAGCGTGATCACCACCGCGATCCCCAGGGAGACCGCCGAGCTAAGCGGCGTCGCGATGCGCACGCTGGTGAGCGTGGATCGCGCCTCGATCACCTCGCGTCGGATGCGCGTAGGCGCATCGGCAGGCGCTGGCTCCGTGGCTTCGCGCGCTCCATTGGCCGTCACGCTCACCGCAGCCAACGCTGGCTCAGGCAACGGCATCAGCGGGACTGGCG
>JAICVT010000213.1 GCA_025935235.1 Ktedonobacterales bacterium
CCGAGGAGCTGGGCCACCACCCCGACATCACCATCAACTACAGCCGCGTCACCATGACGCTCTCCACCCACGACGAGGGCGGCGTCACCGAGAAGGATGTCACGCTGGCCGAGCGCATCGAAGCGGAGAGCGCGAGAGGCGACGCATAAACGCGCAGCGTGCGTAAAGCGGGCGCTCGTCGAGTTTACACAGACATCTTTCCAGAAATCCAGTTCACTGCATAGTCCCTGAATGATGCCGCCTTGCGTTCCCGCCTGTCCTCGATCGGATACCAGGCGCAGACCTCGTCTCGGTCTATGCGTCCTTGGTTGATAGCGAAGGCGAACAGGATGCCGTCGACACCTGCGCCACCGAAGAAGAGCAGGTCGTCGAACGGCATGTAGTTCGCTCGGTTCCATGTGTCGTTGCGCATTTCGCGATTGGCGCGCGCGATCTCATCGGCGCTCCAGACGAGAGGTGTCCCGAACTCGAAGCGTACGCCATTGGTCTCGCTCAGCAACTCCTTCAGGCTGGTGGGTAGTTGCACATCAAGCGCCTGCTCGACTGCCTCCAGTTCTTCCGACGTTGCGCCTGGCATGAAGTCTGGCCCAGGGTCCAGATCGCCAATCGGCTGTGCATCGCGTGTCAGTTCGCGGATCAACTCGCGCCACACGGTATGCCTCACCTCATAGCGAAGTCTCCGCCTGCCCCTCTTTAAGAGAAGGGCGAGGGCGAAGGCCGCCTACGCGCTATCATCCTGGCCCGGGTTCCCCTCCCTGAAGGGGAGGGGGCAGGGGGAGAGGTCTATTGCACCCCCAAATCCCACGCCTGCTCCAGATCCTCGCGCGAGTAGGCCTTGAAGGCCATCATCGTCTGCGTCCGGCGGATGCCTTTGACGGCCACCATCTTATCCGTGACGACGGTGGCCAGGTCCTCGTAGGCGGGCAGGCGCAGCACCGCCACGAGATCCCACTCGCCCGTCACCGAGTAGACCTCCGCCACGCCAGAGATGCCCAGCAGCGCCTGCGCGGTCTCGTTGATGGCGTCGCGCTCCACGTTCATCAGAACCAGCGCGCTAATCATGGCTCTCGCTCCTCTCTGGCGCGTGGATAGGTTGGCGCATAGCGGCGCGCCTGACAGCGACCGCCCCCCAAGCGCTTCTCCCGCCTCGGCGGAGGGGGCGCTGGGGTGGGGGCATCAGGTAGTCTGCAACGCCTTCGCCTGCTCGCGCAACTCGCGGCGCAGCACCTTGCCGGTGTTGTTCTTCGGCAGCTCTGGGACGAACTCGATACGGCGCGGACACTTGAAGACGGCGATCTGGCTGCGGCAGAAGTCGATCAGATCCTGCGCGCTGACATCCTGCCCGTCTTTGCGCACCACGAACGCCATCACCGACTCACCCTGGTATGGATCAGGATACGCCACCACGGCAGCGTCCGCCACGGCGGGATGCCGGTACAGCGTCTCCTCCACCTCGCGCGGGTAGACGTTGTAGCCCGACACTAGGATCATGTCCTTCTTGCGGTCCACAATCGTGAAGTAGCCGTCGTCGTCTTCGGTGGCGAGGTCGCCGGTGTAGAGCCAGCCGTCGCGCAGCGTCTCCGCCGTCGCCTCCGGCAGATTCCAGTAGCCCGCCATGATGTTTGCGCCACGCGCGATGAGCTCGCCCATCTGGCCGTGGGGCAGCTCATTACCGTTCTCGTCCACGATCTTGATCTCGACGCCAGGGATGGCCGGGCCAACCGTGCCAGGCTTGATGTAAGCCCCAGCGGCGTTAGCTGTCAGCACGGGCGACGACTCCGACAGCCCATAGCCCTCCGAGATCGGCGCGCCCGTCAGATCCTGGAAGAGGTTCATCACGGCCACCGGCATCGCGGCGGCGCCAGTCGCGATGAAGCGCACGCTCGTCAGGTCGTAGTCGCGCAGAGTGGGTACCAGCGACCAGGCGATGAACATCGGCGGCGCGCCAAAGATGACCGTCGCGCGATGCTTCTGGATGCCCTCCAGCGTCGGAACCGGCTCGAACCGCTCCACCAGCAACATCGCCCCGCCATAGCGGATGGTGTTGTTCATGCCGACATTCATGCCGTAGATGTGGAAGAGCGGCAGTCCCAGCCAGACGATGTCGTCGGAGTTGACCTTGAGCTGCGCTACGTCGCTATTTTGCTGGATGTTGGCAAGCAGGTTGCCGTGCAGCAGCATAGCGCCCTTGGGGCGGCCCGTCGTGCCGGACGTGTAGCTGAGTACGGCCAGATCGTTCTCGACGATCTCCACGCCGGGCGCCGTCTCAGGGGCCGCGCCAACGGTCTGCGCCCACGAGGACGCGCCAGGCACATCGGCGGGCGCCGCGACGATCACATGCCGCAGCTCAGGCGCCTCAGCCGCTGCCGCCAGCGCCACTGGCGCGAACGGTGCGAAGGTCAGCAGCGCCTTCGCGCCGCTATCCTTCATAATGTAGGCGACCTCACCCGCTTTGTAGAGCACATTCATCGGCACGACCACCGCGCCCGCCTTCAGGATGCCGTAGTAGGCTTCCATGAAGAGTGGAATGTTGTGCAGCAGCACGCCCACGCGGTCGCCCTTTTGCACCCCCAGCGCCATCAGCGCGTTGGCGACCTGGTTGGCGCGCCGGTCAAACTCCGCGTATGACGTCTTCTGGTCGCGGAAGATGATGGCCGTCTTGTCGGGATACTGGGCCGCGGCTTCCGTCAGCAGATCGCCTACATTCATCGCATGCCTCCTGACCATCGGGGAACAACAGACGAGCCGGGCGCGCTGATGCGCCGCTCACATGATGATGCCCGCCGGACCACCGGCGATATAGATGACCTGACCACTGACGTAGCTCGCATCGTCGGACGCGAGAAAAGCGATGACACTGGCGACCTCGCTGGGCTGGCCGACCCGCCGCAGCGGGATGTGGGGCGTCATGCTCTGCTGGAACTGCTCGGGGGTCAGGCCCAGGCGCTGCGCGGTAGCGCGCGTCATGTCCGTATCAATGAAGCCGGGCGCGACGGCGTTGGCGGTGATACCAAACGGCCCCAGCTCGACGGCCAGCGTGCGCGTTAGCCCCTGCATGCCCGCCTTGGCCGCGCTGTAGTTGGCCTGGCCGCGATTGCCCAGCGCCGAGGTCGAGGAGAGATTGATGATGCGGCCGTACTTGCGCTCCACCATCGGCTTCTGCGCGGCGCGCGCGCAGTGGAAGGCGCCTTTCAGATGCACATTCAGGACGCCATCCCAGTCATTCTCAGACATCTTGAAGAGCAGGTTATCGCGCAGGATGCCGGCGTTGTTGACGAGGATGTCAAGCTGCCCAAACGTCTCGACGGCGGTGGTGACCGCCTGCTGCGCATCGGCCTCGCTCGAGACATCGCAGCGCACAGCGACGGCCTCGGAGCCAGCCGCTTTGATCTCCGCCGCGACGCGCTCGCAGCCCTCGACATCCAGATCGGCGAGGATCAGGCGCGCGCCCTCCTCAGCCAGGCGTCTGGCGGTGGCGGCTCCGATGCCGCGTCCCGCTCCAGTCACCAGTGCGACTCGTCCACTCAGTCTACCCATGCCTGCATGCTCCAGCCAGTTGCTACTGATCAACATCTCCGCTGATGGATCGGGAGAAACCGAGCGAAACCGAGCGGTTGCGCGGCGGGGAAGTGGCGCAGGCTCGCGCTCTAGTGTACGGGCAGCATAGAATCGCGGGCCGCGCAGTGTCAAGCGCAGTATCGCGCGCCGCGCTCACGTCGCGCTCGCGATGCCCATCAGGCGCTCCCTCGATACAGTCTCGCGCCTCGTCCGTTGTCTCACAAGAGCGCCCTCACGATGATGCGCCAGTCGTGGCGCCGCGCGTCTGGTCGCGTGGCGCGGTGATTGGAGGCGGGCTGTGGAGCGCGACCCACAGGCGCACGGCCAGGCCATCCCCCAGATCGAGCGGCCGCGCGCGCCGACGCCCGACGCGCCAGCCATCCATCCGCCGAAGTCATCGTCACGGCGCCGCTCGATCCTCCGGCGGGCGCGCCGATGGGCCGCGCGGCTTGGCGGGCTGCTGCTCACCGCCATCCTGCTGGCCGAGCTGCTGGCGGGTGCCAGCCTGTGGCGCGATCTCCCGGCCACAGCGGGCGCGCTGGCCTCGGCGCGGCTGGCGGCCGGCGCGCCCGCCACAGCGATCCCGACCACAACCCCCGCTCCCGCGCTCGATCTGACCCGCTCCGTTGATCCCTTTGTCGGGACAGGCGTAGGTGGACAGAGCTGGGGCATCAACGCCGCCGCTGGCAATACCTTCCCCGGCGCCACGCTGCCCTTTGGCATGGCGCAGTTCAGCCCCGACACCGCTGGCGGCGCGACCCGCCCGGGTGGCTATGGCTACAGCGATCCGCTGATTCGCGGCTTCAGCCTGACACACCTGAGCGGCGCGGGCTGCGCCATCTTCGGCGACATCCCGTTCATGCCTGCGACCGGCGCGCCTGCCGACGCTTTCGACAGCGCGAGCTTCTCGCACGCCAGCGAGGCGGCGGAGCCGGGCTACTACCGCGTGCGACTGGGCAATGGCGCCAACGTCGAGCTGACCACCACCACGCGCACTGGATTCGCGCGGGTGCGCTTCCCGGCGGGCGCGACGGGGACGCTGGCGCTGGAGGCAGGGCGCGATCTGCGCGGGGCGCAGGCGGCGCGGGCCACCATCGTCAGCCCAACGGAGGTGACTGGCTTCGTGTCGAGCGGTCCCTTCTGTACCTACCTGCACACCACCTACACCGTCTATTTCGATGCGCAGGTCAGCCAGCCAGCGACGAGCTATGGCGCGTGGCAGGGCGGCGCGCAGCCGGGCGCGCGATCAGCGTCGGGCGCGGGCAGCGGCGTCTACCTGCGCTTCGCGCCATCGGCCAGCCAGACCGTGTTGCTCAAGGTCGGTCTCTCTTATGTCAGCGTGGCCAATGCGCGCGCCAACCTGAAGGCGGAGAATCCCGGCTGGGATTTCGATCAGACGCGGGCCAGCGCCAGCGCCGCCTGGAACAGGCTGCTCAACCGCATTCAGGTGACGGGCGGCTCAGACACGAACGAGCGCATCTTCTATACCGCGCTCTACCACGCGCTGCTGGCGCCCAATACCTTCAGCGACGTGAACGGCCAGTATCCCGGCTTCGACCACCGTATCCACACAGCGACCGGGTACACGCAGTACGCCAACTTCTCTGGCTGGGACATCTATCGCAGCGAGGTACCGCTGCTGGCGCTGGTCGCGCCGAACCAGGCTAGCGATATGATGCGGTCGCTGGTGACGGATGGTGAGCAGGCGGGCGCCTTGCCGCGCTGGCCAGTGGCGAACAGTGAGACGGGCATCATGATCGGCGACTCGCCCGCGGCGATCCTGGCGGAAGGCGAAGCGTTCGGCGCCGATGACTTCGACGCCGCCGCCGCGCTACGGCTGGCCGTGGCGGGCGCGACCGAACCCTACATCGGCGCGGGCGCCTCGGTCGAGCGGCCAGGGCTGCCCGCCTATCTGCGCCTGCACTACATCCCGCCGGGCAGCGGAGCGTGGGTTCCCGTCTCCACGTCGCTGGAATACTACAGCGACGATTTCGCCATCGCCTGCCTGGCGGCTGAGTTGGGCCAGCCCACGCTGGTTCGCCAGTTCACGGCGCGCGCCGCCGACTGGCGCGACACCTTCAATGCCGCCAGCGGCCTACCGCAGCCGCGCGGCTGGGATGGCCAGTTCGAGGCATTTGACCCGGCGGATTCGGACATCTATGTCGAGGGCGATGCGGCGCAGTACCGCTGGATGGTCCCCTTCGATGGCGCGGGTCTGGTGAGCCTGCTCGGTGGGCCACAGGCCGCGCGACAGCGGCTCGACGCCTTCTTTACGCAGCTCAACGCTGGGCCGTGGGCGCCTGCCGCGTTCATGGGCAATGAGCCATCGTTTGGCGCGCCGTGGATGTATGACTTTGCCGGCGCGCCGACGGGCGCGCAGGCGACCACCCGCCGCATCGAGACGCAACTCTTCAAAGACTCGCCTAACGGGCTGCCGGGGAACGATGATCTGGGGGAGATGTCCTCGTGGTATGTGTGGGCGGCGCTGGGGATGTATCCGCTGCTGCCCGGCCAGCCCGGATTCGTCCTGGGCAGCCCGCTCTTTCCGCATGCCACGCTGACGATTGGCGCGCACGTCACGCGGATCGAGGCGCCAGCGGCCGCGCCCAGCGCGCCCTACGTGCAGGCGATGGCGATTGATGGCGCGCCGACCAGCCAGCTCTGGCTCCCACTGACCACGCTGGAATCCGCCGCGACCATCTCCTACACGCTGAGCGCCTCGTCGCGCTCGGCCTGGGCGACCGCTCCCAGCGACGCGCCACCCTCTCTCGGCGATGATCTGTGGCTGGCGCAGGCAAGCGTCGCGCAGGGCAGCGGCCGCCGCTCGCACTAATCGCGCTCATCTGTCAGAAGCGCTCGCCATTGCGGGGTACAATAGAGGGGAGGGGGAATCCGTCTGGCGAACGCGGCCTGAGCAGAGGCGCAGCGCTTCGCCGGGAGGAGAGAGAGTGGCATCATGCTTGGCACATTACTATGGCGCGGGCTGCGGCTGCGCTGCCCACGCTGCGGCGTTGGCAAGCTCTATCGGCGTGGCTATCAGATGTATGAAGCGTGCGGCTCCTGCGGCTGGGTCTTCGAGCGCGAGGAAGGCTACTGGACCGGCGCGATGGCGGTGAATCTGGTGGTGACGGAGATCCTGATCTTCGCCGTGATCTTTCCGCTGCTGATCTTCCAGGTATCGGTCGTGCTGACGATCATTCTGGGGCTGGCGGTGGCGATCCTGACACCGCTGCTCTTCTACTGGCATTCCAAGTCATTATGGATGGCGATAGATTTCTTCTTGCATCCCGCGCCGCTGGTCAGCGCGGGCCGCATTATGACGTTGGATGAGCTGCGCCGCTTGCTGAACGCGCCGACCCGCCCGGAGAGCGAGTCATCGGGAGCGCAGCCCAGCGCGCCGCATCCGCTCGATATGGATGAGCAGCAGCGCGATGTCGGCGGGCGAGACGCCGGGGATGCGTGACGCCTGCCCCACCGTGCGCGGCTGCACCCGCTGGAGCTGCTGGCGCGCCTCGGCCCGCAGCCCGCGCAACTCGGCATAGGCGATGTCGTCGGGGATACCGCTCTCCTCCATGCGCAGCGAGCGATGGGCGCTGGCCTCTTCCTTGCGCACATACCCCGCGTACTTGACGCGCAGCTCCACCTCGGTCGCCGTGTCGTCATCCAGCGCGGGCAGCGGCGCGGCGAGGCTGGCGACCTGCCAGTAGCGCGCGCTGGGGCGGCGCAGGAGCTGGCTGGCGCTCATCGGCTGGGTGATGGCGTCCAGGCCGAGCGCCGCCGCCCGCTCGGCAAAGGCGCGCGTAGGCGTGAGGCTGGTCGCGTCGAGCTGGCGCAGCGCATCGGCGATCAGCTCGCGCCGCCGCTCGACCGCCGCGTAGCGCTCGGCGTCTATCAGCCCCAGCCGCCAGGCGTGGTCGGCGAGCCGCAGGTCAGCGTTGTCGTGGCGCAGCAGCAGCCGTCGCTCGGCGCGCGAGGTGTGCAGGCGGTACGGCTCGGTCGGCGGCTGCGTCACCAGATCATCAATCAACACGCCGATGTAGGCCTCATCGCGCCGCAGGATGAACGGCTGCTCGCCGCGCGTGTGGAG
>JAICVT010000336.1 GCA_025935235.1 Ktedonobacterales bacterium
GGGTGTCAGTCCGGCGTGCGTGCGGTTGGGGCTGGGACCGTAGGCCTCCACCACCGGCGGAGGAAACGGAACCGGCGCCATCTGACGCGGCGGATACGGCGCAAATGGCGCATATGGCGATTGTGTTGATCGCGGCGCATACGGCGCGGGCGGCTGCCCTGTCGGCTGCGCGGTCGGCGCGTAGGGCATGCTGGGCTGCGGCTGAGCGGGCGGCGGGGCGACGGATGCGAGGTAGCCAGCGGGCGCATCCAGCGCGGGCGCGGGGGCGTCAGGGCGTCGCATCTCCGGGCGCAGGCGAGAGAGCGCCTCCAGCGCGGCGACGCCATCGCCAGGTCGCGCGAAGGAGTATTCGACCTGGCCGACGCTGGCGAGCGTCAGCGCGATGGTCTCCGGGCGGAGGAAGAGCATGCGCGCTTCCTGAATCTGGGTCAGGGGATAGAACTGCTCGCCGACATGCACGCCGTCGGCCTCGACACGCAGCTCCCGTCCATCAATCAGCGGCGCGCGGGTTGGGGGGACAAACTGCTGGCTCACGATGCTCTCCTCGAACGCCGCGTGACGCCCGACCGCTGATGCGACGTTTCGTGTACTCTTTCTCGCATCGTATCAGCCATTATGGCGCCTGGCAAGTCGCGGCGCGGGCGGCTGGCGTCCGGGCGCGCTCGGCTCGCTCCGCGGCTCGCTCCAGATACGCTGATCGGCGGCAAGCGCCACCGCCTCGCGCAGAGCGAGCGAGCGCCCCTGCTCGCGAGCGGCGGCCCAGCCGCGCTCTCCCAACGCTTCCGCCGCGCGCTCCACCCAGGGGCGCCAGATGACACTCAGATAGGGCAGCGCCGTGACGTTGGTGCGCTCGCGCAGTGTCGCGGCGGCCTCCACGAGCTGGCCAGCCCGCTCGGCATACCGTGTTGCGGCGCAGATGGCGGCCGCCGCCTCCAGCCCATCGGCGATCCCCGGCTGCTCCGCAAGATCGACCAGCGCACGCAGCGATTCCGCAAAGTATGCTCCCGCGCGGGTATAGTCACCTTGCAGCAGCGCGACATAGCCAAGATGCTGGCGGGCGCGTGCGACAAACACCTCATCACCTCGCCTGCGATAGCGCGTCAACGCCTGCTCGAATAGCTCCTCCGCACGAGGCAGGTTGCCGGACAACATAGTAGCATTGCCCAGATTGAGGAAGGATGTAGCGCAGCGCCAGGTATCTCCCAGCGGCAGGCAAACATCCAAGGCTTCCCGCAACGCCTCTGTCGCCTCGCCATGCTGTCCCCCCGCCAGCGCTGCCATCCCTAGCCCGGTGAGCGCGTCGCGCGTGCCCACCGCGTCGTGGCGTCGGCGGGCCAGCGCCAGTTGCTCGGCGCTGAGCATTCGGCTGCGGGCATAGTCTCCCTGGTGATAGGCCAGCCAGCTCGCACCCCACAACGCTTTGGCGCGCACCGCATCCGGAACGGGCAGGGCGGCGCCAGCGGGGGTCGCCGCGAGCGCCAGACCATCTTCGAGCCAGCCCCGCCCCTCGCGAATATCGCCGTGCGCCTGCCAGAACCGCCACAGCGCGCCAGCCAGCCGCAATGCCTGCTCCGCGTCGCCTGCTCGCAGGAGCCAATCCAGGGCGGCGCGCAGATTCTCGCGCTCGCGCTCCAGGCGGGCGCGCCAGACGCGCTGATCGCGGTCCTGCAAGGCTGGCTCGGCTCGCTCCGCCAGTTGCACGTAATACGCGCCGTGCAGGCGCAGCAGCGTGTCGAGTTCTCCCGCGGCGGCCAACTGCTCAGCCGCGTATTCGCGGATGGTGTCGAGCATGCGATAGCGCGGCTCCTCGTCGGCGGCGCCGTCTACCGGGACGATCAGACTGCTCTCGACCAGCGCGCGCAGGGCATCCAGTGTCTCGATTTGCACACCGGTCGTTTCTGAGGCGCTGCCGGTCGGCTCAGGCGAGGCCAGGCAGGCAGATTCGACAGCGTCCAAGCCCCAGCTCCCGGCAAAGACCGCGAGCCGGCGAAAGAGCGACTGGAGCGGGGCATCGAGGAGATCATAGCTCCAGGCGATGGTGTCACGCATCCGTTGCTGCCGGGCTGGCAGATCGCGAGCGCCGCCGGTGAGCACCTGTAAGCGGCGCTGCAGACGCTCGCGCAGCAGCGCGAGGGGCAGATGCGAGACCCGCGCGGCAGCCAGCTCAATCGCCAGGGGCAGACCATCCATACGGCGGCAGATATCGGCGATCAGCGGCAGGCGCTCGTCATCAAGTGCGAAGTTCGCATTGACCTGCATGGCTCGACGGGCGAACAGGGTCACAGACGGAAATTGGCGCAAGTCGGCGGCGGTTAGCGCACGTCCTTCTTCCGGGACCGCAAGCGGCTGCACCCGATACTCGTATTCCACGAGGAGTCGCAACGGCGCGCGGCTCGTGATGATGAGCGAGAGGCCTGGGCAGCGCGCCAGAAGTTCGCTGATCGCGACGCCGCCCGCCGCTACGCGCTCAAAACTGTCGAGCAGTAGCAACAGACGCCGCTCGCGTAGCGACGCCATCAGACGCTCCTGGATGCTCCGTGCGCCCATCTGCCGCACGTTCAGCGCTCGCGCGATAGACGGGATGATGTCGTCCGGGTCGAGCGTCATCGCCAGGTCAACGAGGGCGCCGCCATCAGGATAGGCGGGCGCCAGCTGAGCGGCTGCTTGCCTGGCCAGCGTGGTTTTGCCCACCCCGCCGGGCCCGGTCAGTGTGAGGAGCCGCACACCGTCACCAAGCAGCCGCACAATCTGGGCGAGTTCGCGGTCTCGTCCGATGAGCGGGGTCGAGGGGGGAGCGATGCTCAGCGGAGCCAGCGATGCGGTCACCATCGCGGCGGCATGAAGCGCCTGGCGATCCGCCACATCGAGCGACAGTGCATCGGCAAGCGTATCAACTGTCTGGGGATGGGGCGCACGGACACCGCGCTCCAACATGCTGACGTAGTGCGAGCTGTAGCCCGCACGCTGCGCAAGCTCCTCTTGCGTGCGACGCCCGGCTCGGCGATATCGCTTGAGCAGGCGCCCAAAGCTCGCTGTATCGTCCATCGCCCGCCTCCACCGTCTCCCGCTGTCATCGGACTGCCACCGGAGCCTGCTGCGTCGCGCTGTTCTCACATGGCTGGATGGCCTGTACGAAAACGGTACGAGTCAGTTCGTAGACGCTCCGGTCCGCGCACGGCATGCTGTGAGCAGCATCCTGGCGCCACCAAGTCGTTGGCGACAATCAGATGACGAAAGGAGCCTCAACCATGGTCTCCGACGAGAACAAAGCGGTCGTCAGACGGTATTACGAAGATGTCCTCAACGCCGGGGACATTGATGCGCTCAACGCACTGGCCATCGTGGAGTATGTCGAGCACGATCCGCTGCCAGGCCAGGGCGATGGACGCGACGGCCTGCGGCGCCGCGTGGAGATGCTGCGTAGCGCCTTCCGACCGCATTTTACCATCGAGGACATGATCGCGGAGCACGACAAAGTGGTTGTGCGTTGGACCAACCGCGGCGTCCATGTGGCGGAGTTCCTGGGGCTGCCGCCCACCAGCAAGCCGTACAGCATCGCCGGAATCGACATTCACCGGCTGCAAGATGGCAGGCTGGCGGAACACTGGCACGTCGTAGACCAGCTCAGCCAGTTGCAGCAGTTGGGCTTCATTCCACAGCCCGCATAGGAGACAGAGCTGCAAGTGTGACGAACGACTGAGTAGCCAGGCGCGCACTTCCGTCAGCCGCTCGCGCGGCCGCGCGAGCGGCTGACCATCTCGGTGATGTCACGCGCCAGTTGGCTGAAAACCTCCAGCAGGTCAGGCGGGCCGATGACCTCGAAGGGGCAGCCCAGGCCCAGGAGGAAGCGTGCGGTGTGCTCCAGGCTGCGATCATAGGCGCGCAGCAGCACGCCATCGGGCCGCTCCTCCAGCGTGGCGAAACTGGGCGGGATCTGCCGCGCGGCCTTGGCGACGGTCGTGTGGAGCAGCGCCTGCGCCAGCCAGGCGTCGGGGATGGCGGCGAAGGCCTGGATGGCATAGGCCAGGCAATCGAAATCTGGTGGAGGGGTGAATGTCTCGTCGCGCGGCGTGATCGCGCGCACGCGGTCGAGGCGAAAGACGCGCATGTCCTGCCGCAGATGACAGTAGCCAACCGCATACCAGCGGCGGTCGTGGTGAACGACGCCGTAGCAGTCGAACAATCGCTCGGTGCGCGACCCATCGCTGGCCAGATAGCGCAGGCGCAGGCGGCGGCGCTGGCGAGCGGCGGCGCTGCACAGGGCCACGGCGTCCAGCCGCGTCGGCGCGTCGTCGGGGCGCAGGGTGGGCGCGTCGAGCGCGACGGCGCCACGAATCGCCCGCACGCGCTCGCGCGTCTGGTGCGGCAAGACGCGCTCCAACTTGGCCAGCGCGCCCGCCGTGGCGTCCTCCAGCTCGGCCAGCCCCAGCCGCGGCGTCGCCAGCAGCCCCAGCGTGATCGCCAACGCCTCGTCATCGGTCAGCATCAGCGGCGGCAGGCGATATCCCGGCCGCAGCGCATAGCCGCCGTAGCGCCCGCGCCGCGCCTCGACCGGAATCCCCATCGCCTGCAACATCGTGATGTAGCGGCGCACGCTGCGCGTGTTGACCTCCAGCGCCTCGGCGACCTGCTGCGCGGAGAGCCTCGGTCGCGATTGCAGCAGATCGAGCAGCGCCAGCAGCCGCGTCGCGGGCGTGTAGGCGGCGTATGACATGCGCTCACTCCCAGGATGTGCGCCGGACGCGCTGCACGCATCACACATGTGGACCGAATTGAACCACAATACGCTTTATACTTCGGTCAAGAGCGATTGTTCAATGGGAGCGCGCCGCGTCGCGGTCGTCGCGGGCGCGGCGCGCGAGTGAGGAGCAGGCAGACCATGA
>JAICVT010000596.1 GCA_025935235.1 Ktedonobacterales bacterium
CGCGGAGCCGGCATGGTTCGAGATGGGGTCAATCTCTGGCTCGTCGTGGCCGGTGCAGCTGCGCGAGTACCAGACGAACTCCTGCGGGTGATGCCCGATGCAGAGCGACTGCCCCTGGCTGGCGCCTGGCGCGGCGGCGGCATGGGGAGTGAACCGCTGGGAGGCGGCGACGCCGACGAGCGAGAGTACGGCGGCGAGTCCGAGCAATCCGGCGAGTGTGCGACGCATGTTCAAGCGAAACACCTCCGTTTCTGCTGTGCGCAGACCCAGACGCCGCGCGGGATGCGGGCGTCGTCCGGTGGCCTGCGCGCCAATCAGTGCGATTGGCGAATGCCGTCCATAGACCTGTGTGCGGATGCCCTGATGACGAAGCCTGACGAAGCCTGACGAAGCCTGAAAGGGGATGGAGAGGCGTGAGCGGAATGAACCCGGGCGCGCAGACTGCGCACTACGAGAGACCCGGAAGCTCAGTGAAAATACTGACTCCCTCCTCTGGTATAGCCGCCAGCCAGCGGATTGTCAAGCGGCTGGCCAAGCGGTTCGCCTGGCGCTGCTGACTAGCCCTTGGACGCCGTAGGCATCGGCACGCGCCGGAAGACGCGCCAGAGGGTCAGATCGTAGGCGGCCTTGAGCGCGCCGCCGATAATTAGCGGCAGCCCCAGCGCTACCAGCGAACCAGTGAGCAGCGCGCCAGAGACGACCGGGCTGCTGGCCGTCCCCACGCTGCGCGCCAGCGAGGTGACGCTGGCCGCCGCCGTGCGCTCCTCCGGCGCCACCAGCGCCATTGTGTAGGCCTGGCGCGTCGGCACATCCATCTGCGAGAGGAGCTGGCGCAGCAGCAGCGCGCCGCCCGCCAGCGGGAAAGTGGGCATGAAGGCCACCAGGATCAACAGCGCGTTTGACGGCAGGTGCGTGAAGACCATCGTATTGAGCAGCCCGAAGCGCCGCGCCAGCGGAACCGCCGCCAGGAACGAGAGCGCCGAGAGCGTGCTGGCGCCAAAGAAGAGAGCGCCCAAAAGGCTCAGCGAGGCGCCGAAGCGCAGATGAAAGTAGAGCGCCAGCAGGCTCTGCGTCACCAGCCCTCCCGCCAGCGCATCCACGCTGAAGAGGCCCGCCAGCCGCAGCACGATGCCGCGCGAGCGGCCCAGCGGTGGCAGCAGCCGCGCGCGCCAGCCCACAAGTGCGGCGGGTAGCGATGCGACGGGCCGCTCGACCTCCTGGCTCAGCCGTGTCACGAGCCAGGCGACGACCAGCGCGCAGGCGCTATAGAGCCAGAAGAGCAGCTCCAGGCCGAGCGGTCGCGCCACGCCGACGTGCGCCAGCAGATCGGGCAGCGCGGCGGCCAGCGCGCCGAGCGCGCCCGCGAACGAGGCCACCAGATTGTAGCGGGCGAAGAGGTGGGTGTGGCGTTCGGCGGGACTGGTCTGCGGCAGCATCGCCTGCTCGATCGGCAGAAACGCCGCCGTCTCGGAGTTGGTCGTGCCAAGTACGCCCAGGAAGGCCGCCAGCGCCAGCAGCGGATAGAAGCGCGTGAGGGCGAAGATCGCGCCGGTGATGGCCATGATGATCGCCAGCGCGACCAGCGTGCGGCGGCGTCCCCAGTGGTCGGCGGCCACGCCGATGATATACGTAGCACAGAAGTCGCCCGCCGCCGCAATCGTC
>JAICVT010000589.1 GCA_025935235.1 Ktedonobacterales bacterium
CCGTCCCCCGCCCCCGCCCCCGCCGGGGGGCCCCCCGTGGGCGGCCCCGCCGGGGTTTCACCCCCCCCCCTGCCAGCTTCCATCATCCACCGCCGCTACGCCTCTGAATAGCTAAAGGAGCTATCGCTGTGGGAACGCTGGGATACGCCGCGATGTTCGAGCAGTTCCATCCCACGGAGCTGCTGACCTACTCGCGTCAGGCGGAGGATGCGGGCTTCGGCTCGGTGATGGCCTCCGATCACTTTCATCCCTGGACGCCGACACAGGGGCAGGCGGGCTTCGTCTGGGCGTGGATGGGCGCGCTCGGCGCCGCTACCCAGCGCATGCGCTTTGGCCCCGGCGTCACCGCGCCCGGCTTCCGCTACCATCCGGCGATTTTGGCGCAAGCCGCCGCCACGCTGGCCGCCATGTTCCCCGGCCGCTTCTGGCTGGGCATCGGCGCGGGCGAGGCGCTGAATGAACATGTCGTCGGCAAATACTGGCCTGAAGCGCCGACGCGGCTCAATCTGCTGGGCGAGTCGGTTGAGGTGATTCGCCAGCTCTTCTCCGGCAAGGTGGTGAAGTATCGGGGCGAGCATGTCACGCTGGAGAGCGCCAGGCTCTACACGTTGCCCGCCACGCCGCCGCCGATCTACATCGCTACCTCTGGCCCCGTGATGAGCGAGCGCACCGGGCGAATGGCCGATGGCATCATCACCGTGGGCGCCGCCGACGAGAAGATCCGCAACCTGATGGCGCGCTTCGAGAAGGGCGCGCGTGAGGCGGGCAAAGACCCCGCCACGATGCCGCGCATCATGCAGATCCACGTCTCGTGGGCCGAGAGCGAGGCGGCGGCCACTGAGCAGGCCGTGCGCGAGTGGCCAAACGGCGGCATGAATTTCCCCAAGGCCGACATCCGCAATCCCGAGGACTTCGAGGCGATGGCCAAACTGGTGCGCCCGGAGCATTTCACGGGGCGCGTCTTCATCTCGCCCGATCTGGACGCGCTGGCGGCGCACATCCAGCACTTCATTGATCTCGGCTTCGATGAGGTCTATCTGCACAATGTCGGGCGCAACCAGCAGGCATTCATCGAAGCGGTGGGTCGGCGCGTGGCGCCGCAGCTCAGATGGGCAAAGTAGACGATTCCGGCGCGCCGCCTGATTCGTCGCCTGACGCCCAGACGGCCAAGCGCATCGTCGAGCAGGGCTACGATCAGGTGGCCGAGCGCTACCGGACGTGGGCGGCGAGTATCCGGCGGGATGAACGCCAGCGCTACACGAATGAATTGCTCGACCGCTTGCCGGCTGGCGCGCGTGTGCTGGAACTGGGCTGCGGCTCTGGTACGCCGACCACCGCGCTGCTGGCCCAGCGCTTCGACGTGACGGGCGTGGACATCTCGGCGCGCCAGCTCGAGCTGGCGCGCGAGGCGGTTCGTAGCGCCACGTTCATCCATGCCGACATGGCCGACCTCACCTTCCCGCCCGCCAGCTTCGATGCCGTGGTGGCGTTATTCTCGCTGATCCACGTGCCGCGCGCGGAGCATGCCGCGCTGCTGGAGCGCGTCGCGGGTTGGCTGCGCCCTGGCGGGCTGCTGGTGGCGACGATGGGCGTGCGCGATAACCCTGGCGATGTGGAAGATGACTGGCTCGGCGCGCCGATGTACTTCAGCCAGTGGGACGCCGCGACCAACCGCCGTCTGGTGGAGCAGGCCGGGCTGCGCATCCTCAGCGCCCGCGAGGAGACCGCCGAGGAGGACGGCGCGCC
>JAICVT010000465.1 GCA_025935235.1 Ktedonobacterales bacterium
ATGCCGCTCGCGCCGCTGTCTCGCGGCTGGAGGTCGCGGCTATCCTGCTGCTGATGGCAGGTGATGGCTACATCAACGGCAACTTCATGCAGCCGATCACCGTCGGCTGGGGCGCGTTCATTGACCTGATGCATTTCATTCCGCTGGCGGCGCTGCTCTGGATCGCGGTCGAATTGCTGCGGCCCGTGGATGAAACGGCGGAGGCAATGGCGCGGCGGCGCGGCCTGCGAGTGGGCGTCACGATTCTGGCGGTCATCGGCGCGCTCGTCTGCCTGGTGATGATCGCGCTGGGCGCGCTGGCGCCCTCGCTCGGCGTCGGCGTGCAGGAGTTCAGCGACTGGCTGGCGGTGATTCTAGCGGGCGGCGGCACCGCGCTGTGGTTCGTCGCGCTCGTCATGCGTCGGCGCGTGGCCTAGCGGCCCAGCGGCCAGAGTCGCGCGCCGCAGTGGGCGCCACAGGCGTCATGAAGGCGTCATGAAGGCGCAGTGAAGGAGGCTGAATCATGCGGAAGCACCCCATGCGCGCGACCTCTGGCGCACGCATCCCGCTCTGGATCGTGATCGTCGTCATCCTGGGCGCGCTGCTCTCGCTGGTGGGCGCCGCGGTGAGCAAGGTGAACCCCACCTTGCTCACGGGCGGCGGCGCGCTGACCGATGTGGCGCGCGTCTACGCCGACTACACGTTCGCACGCGATCTGGCGGTGGGCGCCATGCTGCTGGCGCTGCTGGCGCTGCGCGCCCGCTCGGCGCTGATTGGCATGATGACGCTGGTCGCGCTGATCCAGATCATCGACACGCTCGACGATCTCGCCCGCGGGGCCTTCTCGCTGGCGCCAGGGCTGCTCATTTTCGCCATCGTCTTCTTGCTCGGCGCATGGCAGTTGGCAGGGCGGCCGCTCTGGCGAGTCGCCGCCTGGCGCGACGCCTGAGAGCGCATTCTCCTGACGGACGCGCGGCGCCCGGTCGCCCTTGGCAGGGCAACGCGCGTCGTGTACAGTGACCACAGTCCAGGCCAGTTCGGGCCATCTCGGGGCCATCGCCAGGCCAGAAGGAAGACGCCGCCATGCGAGCAGTCCGCGATGCGCTCACCGCGCGCGTCGCTTCATCCGCTTCATCCGCTTCATCCACCTCATCCGCTTCAGCCGCGACCGCTGATCCAGCGCCCGCTTTGCTCTGGATCATCTGGCTGTTCTGGCTGTTCTTTCTGGTTCAGCCGCTCAGCCAGTTGCTGGCGCTGCCGCCCTCGCCACAGAAGGCGATCAGCCTGGGCGGGCTGGCGCTCTTCGTGGCGCTCTATCTGTGGACCACCTGGCAGAACGCCTGGCGACTGAGCCGCGAGATGCCCTCGCCCACCGGGCCGCTCTGGCGCGAGTGGGGGCCAATCGCGGCGCTGCTGGCGGTGGGCGTGGCGATGACGCTGCTAGCCGGACAGTCGGCGCTGGGCAGCCTGATCTACGTCAGCGCAGCGCTGTGCGGTCGGCTGGGCGCCCGGCGCGCCGTCATCGCGGTGGTGGGGCTGGCGTTGCTCGCCGCGCTACTCGGCGTCATGATCGCCGCGCCGCCCGACGCCATATTCCAGATTGTCTTCATCGTGCCAGCGGTCGGCTCATTCGTCTTCTTCCTCGACCGCGCCATCCGCACAAATCAGGAGTTGCGCCGCGCCCGGCTGGAGATCGCGCGACTGGCCGTCTCGGAGGAGCGGCTGCGCTTCGCGCGTGACCTGCACGACCTGCTTGGCCACACGCTCTCGCTCATCACGCTCAAGAGCGAGCTGGCGCGTCGGCTCATCAGCGTCGCGCCAGAGCAGGCCGCCAGCGAAATCGGCGACATCGAATCGGCGGCGCGCCAGGCGTTAGTCGAGGTGCGCGAGGCCGTCAGCGACTACCGCCAGCCGACGCTGCAGAACGAACTGAGCGGCGCGCGCGAGCTGCTGGCGGCGGCTGGCATCGCCTGCCAGCAGCGGGGCGCTCCACCCTCTGCGCTGCCGTCCGGCGTCGAGGCGGCGCTGTCGTGGGCGGTACGCGAGGGCGTCACCAACGTCATCCGCCACAGCCGCGCGCGAACCTGCTCCATCACCTTCACCGAGGGCGACGGCCAGCGCCGCATCGAGATCCGCGATGATGGCGCCGCTCGCCCCGATCAGACCGAGGCTGCCACGGATGCGGCCAGCGCGGCCAGTGCGGCTAGCGCGGCCAGTGCGGCAGCGGGCGCGCGCGGCGCGGGCTTGGCTGGCCTGCGCGAGCGGGTCGCGGCGCTGGGCGGCTCGTGCGCGGCGGGCGCCGCGCCGGACGGTGGCTGGCGGCTGGTCGTCTCGCTGCCGCTGGCGACGGCTGACGCCGCGCGGGAGAAAGAAGGGGCGGAAGAGAAGATAGAAGAGAGGACGGCATCATGGTTCGGGTGATGCTGGCCGAAGATCAGGCGATGGTGCGCGGAGCGCTGGCGGCGCTGCTGCGACTGGAGCCAGACATCGAGGTGGTGGCGGAGGTGGCGCGCGGCGACGAGGCCGAGGCGGCGGCGCTGGCGGCGCGCCCCGATGTGGCGCTGCTCGACATCGAGATGCCCGGCATGAGCGGGCTGGAGGTCGCGGCGGCGCTACGCCGGAGCCTGCCCACCTGCAAAGTCATCATCCTGACGACGTTTGGCCGCCCGGGCTTCCTGCGCCGCGCGATGGAGAGCGGGGTGGTCGGCTTTCTGGTGAAGGACGCTCCCGCCACGCAACTCGCGGCGGCCATCCGGCGGGCGGTGGCTGGCGAGCGCGTGGTGGACCCGACGCTGGCGATGTCGGCGCTGGGCGCGGGCGAGAATCCTTTCACCGAGCGCGAGCGCGCCGTGCTGGCGGTGGCCGCCGCTGGCGCCAGCGTGGCCGAGATCGCCGATCAGCTCAGCCTCTCGCAAGGCACGGTGCGCAACTACCTCTCGACCGCCATCCAGAAGGTCAACGCGCAGAACCGCGTCGAGGCGGCGCGCATCGCTGAGCGCAACGGCTGGCTCTAGCGCGC
>JAICVT010000330.1 GCA_025935235.1 Ktedonobacterales bacterium
CATCGGCTGCGATGTCGTTGAGCTGTCGCCGCTGCTGGAGGGTCACATCAGCCCGGTGGTCGCCGCCAAGCTGGTCTACAAGCTGATCGGCCTGGCGCTGCCGGAGTAGCTGGAGTAGCGAGGCGCGCTCGCACGCTCTCAGGAGTCCGCCAGCGTAGGAGGCGGCGTGGTCGGCGTCGGATCGCGTCGGCGCCGGGCCGGAGCGTGGGCGCGGCACCACGGGCGGCGGGTCTGGCGCGTATCCGCCAGCAGCGTCGCCAGCGCCACGGTGTCGAGGGTGAGGTAGAGCGCCAGCGCCAGGGGCGCGCCGGGCGGTGCGACCCGCGCGAAGGGCGCCAGCAGCGGCCAGCACAGCGCCACGCTGGCCGTGAAGAGCGCCAGCCCCGACGCCGTCAGCAGCGCGCCAGGAACGATGTAGAGCCGCCCGCGTCCACGTCCGAGCAGCCCGGCCAGCAGCGTGATGAGCGCGCAGACCAGCCCCAGGTAGCCGATGGCCACCAGCCCCAGACGGCTGACAATGCCCATCGTGTGGAGCGGCGTATCGAGCCGCATCAACGCTCCCTGCGCCAGCAGCCGCCCGATGTCCACCAGCGCCTGCGCGTCGAGCAGCAGAGCGGCCAGTGCCATCAGCAGCGCCAAGACGGCGGGCGCCAGCAGCGCCCCACAGACGATGCCCGCCAGCAGCGCGACCCCCGCACGCAGGATCTGCTGGGTCGCGGTGAGCCGGGCCGATGAGGGCCGCGAATTCGCCGCGCGCTCGGCGCCTGACACAGACTCTGGCGCCTCGGTATCGGTGGGTGCGGGCGTGTCGGCGCCCGCATCGTGTGATAGCTCGTCAATCGCTTCCAGCTCCGCCACCTGCCCGCCTCCTGTCCACCTCCTGGATCACTTATTGCGCGGCGCCGGACACCCTTGTCCGGTGAAGGGGAAAGCATGCGTTTGATTATGACACGAGACTGAGCGCACGGCAGTGGCGCACTCCACAGAACCGACCCTGGCGCGGTCCTGGCGCGGTCGCTGGCTGGGCCTTCATGCGCGGCGCGGAGTGTGCTAGCATGGGAGGTGATCGTCGGGCCAGGTCGGCCCGCGTTGGCCCACGTCGCCACACGCGCAATGGCGCGCCGTTGCAAAAGGATCCCCGCTATGACCGCTTCAGATACGAGCGCGCGTCGCTCGACGCCGACTCGCGGCGCCAGGCGCGCCGAAGATTTGCCCACAGCTCCCGCCGAAAACCTTGACGACCTCGAAGTCCATGAAGACCACGCGGACCTCGATGGCGCGGCGCCTGCGTTGCGTCTGCCTACTATTCAAGACGTGTGGCGGGCGCAAGATGTTGTACGTCCGCACGTCTATCACACGCCGCTGGTGCAGTCGCGCACACTCGGCGAGATGACTGGCGCGCACGTCTACCTGAAGGCCGAGAATCTCCAGCGCGCTGGCTCCTACAAGGTGCGTGGCGCGACCTACAAGCTCTCGCGGCTCAGCCCGGAGGAGCGTGCGCGTGGCGTGATCGCAGCCTCGGCGGGCAACCATGCGCAGGGCGTGGCGATCGCGGCGGCGGCGCTGGGCATCACCTGCACGATCGTGATGCCCGCCACCGCGCCGCTGGCTAAGATTACGGCGACGGAGGGCTATGGCGCCCGCGTGATTCTGGCGGGCGAGAGCTACAGCGACGCCTATGCGCGGGCGCGCGAGGTTCAAGCAGAGATCGGCGCGACCTTTATCCACGCCTTCGACGATCCTGACATCATCGCCGGGCAGGGTACGGTCGCGCTAGAGATTCTGAGCGATCTGCCCGATGTCGAGGCGATTGTCACCGCGATTGGCGGCGGCGGGCTGATCTCAGGCATCGCGACGGTCATCAAGGCGCTCAAGCCCGATGTCAAAATCTACGGCATAGAGGCGACTGGCGCGGCTAAGATGCGCGCCGCGCTGGACGCTGGCCACATCGTCGAGCTGGAGCAGGTCAACACGATCGCCGACGGCATCTCGCCGAAGTCGTGCGGCGACTATACCTTCGCTATCACGCGCGATCTGGTGGATGATGTCATCACGGTGGACGACGACGATATCATTCGCGCGGTGCTGCTGCTGATGGAGCGCTGCAAGCTGATCGTGGAGGGCGCGGGCGCCGCTGGGGTGGCGGCGATGCTGGCGGGCAGGGTTCCAGTGCGGGGGATGCGCACGGCGGTGGTCCTGAGCGGCGGCAACATTGATATGAATCTGGTCAGTCGCTTCATCGCGCATGGCCTGGCGATTCAGGGACGCTACCTCGTGCTGCATGTGCTGATCCCCGACCGACCTGGCGAGTTACTGCGGCTGCTCTCAGTCATCGCGGAACAGAATGTCAATGTGCTGGATGTTGCCCATCACCGCACAGCGCCACGCGCGCCGATCCAGGATGTCGAGGTCTCGCTGACGATGGAGACGCGCAATCGCGAGCACTGCGAGCAACTGCTGAAGCTGCTGTGTGAGCGTGGCTTCAACGCTGTCGAGGAGCGGCCCGCCTTCACCGGCCTACCCACCGATGGACGCCACTGAGCGTCCATCATGCGCGGCGGCGCCTAACTGGTGATGCGGGCGATGGCGTCGAGGGCGCCGCGCAGCTCCCAGGCGAAGGCGTCGGTGGCGGCGGGTGTGAAGGGGCCGACCGGAATTTCGAGGTCGAGCGCGGGCCGTGTCTGGGCGACGGCCTTGGCGAAGCCGGGGAAACCGCGCGTGGCGGGTGTGTCGGCGATCAGGTTGAGGGTCGTCCAGTAGAGGGCCGCGCAGCCGCGCACATCGCCGTTGTTATAGCGCGGCGCGCCAACATTGATGGTCGCGCCGATCAGCGCGTAGATGTCTTCCAGCGCGGTGAATCCACTCACCTCAGGCAGATCTTCGATGCAGATCAGGCGGCGGCGCATCTGGTCAATGGGCATCTGGTCGAGCGCGTCTATCATCAGGCGGCGCGTATCGGTCAGCGTGGCCACCACACGCTCCCACGCTGGCTGCGGATCGTCGTCACTGGTGGCCAGGCGCAGCGCGGTAAGGGTGGTCTCATACACCGGGGCAACCGCCTCAGGCCGCCCGCTCTTGTCGAGCGCGCGCGCACGAGCGTTGGTATCCAGAATGAACTGCTTCATCGTGATGAGCCGCATGGTCACATGAACCCTTGTCGCTATGCCGGACGAGCTGGCAAATGGCGTGGCGCTGATCGCACTCGTTTGCACTCGGCGCACTCGTTGTCGCCGACGCTGACCGCGGCCATTCCTGGGCGCTCGGGTGCGTGCGGGGGGCAGGGCGAGCGCATCCATTTGCGCGTTCACGTTAGCAAAATGGAGGCCAAGCATCAGGCAGGCGGCGCAAGCGCCAGAAAAATGCGGCCTTCCAGTTGATGGAAGACCGCGTGCGGTCGGGGCGAGAGGATTTGAACCTCCGACCCCCACAACCCCATTGTGGTGCGCTACCAGGCTGCGCTACGCCCCGATGCCCTGTCAAGATAGCACAGGCGCCCGCGTACAGTCAAGGCGCGCGGGCGCTCTGGTCGGCGTTTGCCGGAGGCGCGTCTGTGGCGCTCTTCCTCAGGGGCGCTGCGCGGAGAGGCGATACGACCTCCAGAAGAATGCGCTCGCAAGCAATCACGTCGCGCTGTGACTTGACTGTGATGTGTTTTGCCTAACGGGCGGCGCATGGCCGCGTTAAGCATAAGTGAACCACATCCACTATGACGCGCGCTCGCACATCGACCCGCGCCCTCACTACTGATATTTCTACGTGGGCCAGTCTACGGATGAGCGAGCGAGCGCTGAAAGATCGCACTGACGCGACAGTCAACATGACTCGACGCGCGGGAATCGTGGCGAGAGGAAGGGGAGAGAGACGCTGAGGTTGCCGGGCCGCGCGCCGATGAGCCTGGGCTATGAGCCAGGGCTATTTGCTAACACCCTGATGTGCGACGTGTGGATAAGGCATTCAGGAGCGCGCTCATACGCAGATGCGTAAGCGCGAATCACTCGCTGCATCAGCCGAAGAGGCAAGTTGATGGGGCTGAAGGGGCTGATGGGGCCAATCGGGTGAAAGAGAGTACGGCGATGTCTACGTCAAGGCGGCAACGCCTCGTCGCGATAACTGGTATCTCACTCTGTTTGATCACTGGACTGGTTGTGGCGCTGGTCAACAAGGCGCAGGCAAGCCCCCTGTCCGGGGCAATCTTCACGACAGACGCCAGTGGCCAGCTTGTCAACGGCAACATCTACTCCGACAAGAGCGATGTCTATCTCGATGGTGGCCCCCAGAACTGCGCCAGCGGAAGTGGACTGCCAGACGGCAACTACTACTTCCAGGTGACCGATCCTTCGGGATCCACACTGCTCTCGAGCGACGCGATCTCAGAGCGCGAAGTGGCTGTCGCGGCTGGCGTGTTCAGCACGTATGTGGGCAGCCATGCTACTGGCGCCGGACCCTGTGGCTCGACAACAGTCGCGCTGGCGCCCTACGACGACTCGCCCAACAATGGCGGCGAGTATAAGGTGTGGGTGACGCCAGTCGACAGCTACCACGAGGGTCAGGGAACGTTTGGGTTCTTGAGCGACCAGAGCAAGACGGACAACTTCAAGGTGATCGAGAACGCCAGCAACCTGTGTGGCTACAAGTTCTTCGATGCCAACACCGACGGCGCCTGGGAGCAGGGAACGAGTGAGCCAGGGATCGCTGGCTGGCAGATCACGGAGACTGACGCCGACGCCAGCTTCATCGTGTACACCAATCAGCAGGGCCAGTATTGCTTCCCGACTAGCTCAGAAGCCTCGACGATCACAGAAGGGACGCCAGCAGGTGGCTGGTTCCCTGGGTCGTCCTGGATCCACACCACAGCCACGTCGGGATCAGTGGATTCATTCGCCACTACAGGCCCGAATTTCGGCAATGTCTGCGTAGGAAAGGGCGGCGGTCTTACGCTCGGGTTCTGGTCGAACAAGAATGGCCAGAAGTTGATCACATCGAGTGA
>JAICVT010000471.1 GCA_025935235.1 Ktedonobacterales bacterium
AGCAGATGTCGAGCGCTCCGGCGCTGAGTGGGAAGACGCTCCACACCAGCGACAGGACGCCGATCATCTGGCCCCCAGCGACGGCGACCAGGCCGAGGGCGAGGAATCCCACGCCCGCGACGATGCGAAAGACGCGCCCAGCCGGGCTGTTGAGAAACCGCGCGAAACCTGATCGGTTGAAGCCTGCGGCGAGACTGCTCATGAACCCCCTCCTCACGCTCGGTGATGCGTTCTCCGGCGTCGCGCGACGGTAGCGGCGCCCCTCCTCTGTCAGTATGCGGATTTCGCCGCGCCACACAATGATTGAGGCTCCGGGAGAATTGATTGAGACGCCAGCATGCGCCGAGGGGCTGGACGCGGAAAGCCGCGCGATGTGCTATACTACTGGCCTGGTTTTTCCTGTGAGATACAGCGGGGGCGAGGGATGGCGCCTCCAGCGGAGGACGCGCGGCGTGGATGGCCGCGCGTGAAGTGAGGATGGCGCTATGGCCAAGCTGAATCAGATCATCGCGGTTGAGAAGGGCATCAAGAGCCAGTCGTTTCAGGAGCTGACGGAGGCGCACCAGTCGCTGCAAAAGCCCGCGCTGCTGGCAGGCATCGCGCGCACCTATCGCCCCAAGGATGAAGAGGGCGAGCAGTTGCCGCCAGAGTCCACTCGCGTGCAACTCAAGGCGCAGGATGTGATCCGCGATACGGTGGCGTCGCTGACGCGGCTCTTCGACGTGACGGCGACCAAAGACTGGGCCAACTGCGTGGCCAAGGCCGATGTCGTGGTAGACGGCCAGCCGTTGCTGCGGCAGGTTCCGGCGACCTATCTGCTCTTTCTGGAGAAGCAGTTGGTTGACCTGCACACCTTCGTGAAGAAGCTGCCCGTGCTGGACGCCTCAGAGGCGTGGAGCTACGACGCCTCGGCGGACGCCTGGGCGACGGAGCCGGTGCAGACGCTGCGCACGAAGAAGACGCCGCGCAACCATGTCAAAGCCGAGGCGACCGAGAAGCATCCCGCGCAGGTCGAGGTCTACTATGAGGACGTCACGGTCGGCTACTGGCGGACGGTGAAGTTTTCGGGCGCGCTGCCAGCCCAACGCGTGAACGAGTTGCTGGCGCGCGTGGAGAAGCTGCAAGAGGCGGTCAAGTTCGCACGCGAGGAGGCCAACAGCATCGAGGTGGAAGATCAGAAGGTCGGCGGGACGGTCTTCGACTACCTGTTTGGGGCATAGGGGGCTTGCCCCTGGATCGGGCGGGTAAACCCGCAGGCTAAGGGCGTTCCGCCGCAAAGCCTGCCTTCGCAGGCTGGGAGGCGGCGGACTCGCGTCCCAGCCTGCGGCTTCAGCCGCCCGTGACCCTCGCGCCTTGCGCCGATCGGCCCGCATGGCATAGACTGAGCGATGGAGCACAGATTCAGATTCACGCTCAACATGACGACGCACAAACAGCGCGCACTCAGTGGAGGTTCGAATCCTCCCCCTGCCACCTTTCTTCGCGGCGGGGTAGCCCAACTGGCAGAGGCGGCGCGTGGCGTCACACCAGGCTGAGGCTATTGCTCCAGACTCAGCATTCGCCGTCGAACGCCGTATCGAGTACCAGTGGTCAGGTTCTGGCGAGGTTGCGGATTCGACCGCCGCTCGGCCCTCCGCGTGGTTGCGCGCAACCATGCCCGTTGATTCGTGGGCCGATAGCTCAATAGGTAGAGCGCGCCACTGTAAGGGTGAACCGCTGGCTTAAACGTGACGGTGTGCGCAAATGGACGGCAAAATCGGGGGCCAGCGGGGGGTATCCGCTGGCCTCTACCTTTTGCGCGTGGCAGCGCCGAAAATAGCTGGCTTCACGCATGCTATACTATGGATGGGCGCCGCATGAGGCTCGATCAGGCAAGATCAGGCGCCCGCAACGAAGAAGGTGAGCGCGTATGGCGACACAGGCGCGGCGATCGGCGCGCAGCCGACGCTCTGCGCCTGACCGCACTCAACGGCCAGGACAACAGCCCAGCCAGAAGACGCAGCGGCCGCCGGTTCACACACCGGACGGCGGCCACGGGCATTCGCATGCCCACGCGCACGTCCATGTGGCGACCCGCCAGGCGCTGCGGCTGGGCTTCCTGCTGACGGCGGCGATCCTGCTGATCGAGGTCGCGGGTGGGCTGCTCTCGCACTCACTGGCGCTGCTCTCAGACGCCGGCCATGTGCTGACCGATGTGGTGGCGCTGGGGCTGGCATGGTTCGCCGCCGCGCAAGCCGAGCGCCAGCCTAACGAGCGCCGCACCTTCGGCTACCATCGCGTCGGCATCCTGGCGGCGCTCTTCAACGGCGTGACGCTGGTCGTGATCGCGCTGGTGATCGCCTTGGAGGCGTGGCAGCGGCTGCAATCGCCTGAGCCGGTGCAGCCGGGCATCATGCTCGGCGCGGCGGCGCTCGCCATCGTCGTCAATCTCTTCATCGCGCGGCGGCTGCACGGCAGCGGTGAGAATCTGAATGCGCGCGCGGCGCTGCTGCACGCCATCGGCGACATCGGCGCCTCAGCGGCGGTGGTGGTCGGCGCCGTGGTGATCGCGCTGAGCGGCGCGACGTGGGTGGACCCCATCATCTCGGTCGCCATCGCCGCGCTGATCGCCTTCGGGTCGCTGCGGCTGATTGTCGAGACCGTCAACATCCTGATGGAGTCCACCCCCGCCGACATCTCGACCGAGGACGTGGCGCGCGACATCTGCCAGACGCCGGGCGTGCGCGCAGTGCATGACCTGCACGTCTGGACCATCACCAGCGGCATGCGGGCGCTCTCGTGCCACTGTGTGATTGACGACATCCCGCCGAGCGCCAGCGCCGCCATCCTCGATCAGGTGACGGATATGCTGCGCAGCCGCTATCGCATCGGGCATGCGACCATCCAGTTCGAGAGCGAGGCGCACGGCTCGCACGAGGGCTTCTGCGCCTGCGAGCCGGGCGCGGCGGAGAGCCTCTACTGCGC
>JAICVT010000130.1 GCA_025935235.1 Ktedonobacterales bacterium
CTCCAGTCCGGCGGCGAACGGCTGGAAGCGCTCGGCGGTGTCACTGGTCCCTGGCTTGGCCTTGGCCAGCGGCGAGAGATCGCGCGGGTAGTCGTACAGGAAGACCGGCCCCACCAGTTTCGACTGTGGCCCCTTGACGATGCTGTCCTTCAGTTCGTCAATCAGTCGGCCGCGGCCCAGGCGTGGATCGGGCCGGTAGCCCTGCTGCTCCATCGCGCGGGCCAGGTCGTCGCGCTCAGGGTATCGCTCATAATCAATGCTAGTATGCTCGGCGATCGCCTCGCGCAGCGTCATGCGGCCCCACGGCGGCGCCAGATCAATCTGCCGCCCCTGATAGGTGAAGACCGTCGAGCCGAGTGTCTGGCGAGCGATGTAGGCGTACATCTCTTCCACCAGCCGCATGATGTCCTCGAAGTCAGCGTAGGCCTGGTAGCACTCCATCATCGTGAACTCTGGATTGTGGCTGTGGTCCAGCCCCTCGTTGCGGAAGTTGCGGGCGATCTCATAGACCCGCTCGATGCCGCCGACGATCAGCCGCTTCAGATACAGCTCCGGCGCGATGCGCAGGTAGAGATCGCGGTTGAGCGCGTTGTGGCGCGTGATGAACGGGCGCGATGTAGCGCCGCCATAGAGTGGCTGCAGCACGGGCGTCTCGACCTCCAGAAAGCCCTGGCTGTTGAGATACTCGCGCATGGCCGTCAGAATCTTCGCTCGCGCCACGAAAACCGGCAGCCGCTCCTCGCGGTTGGCCAGCAGGTCGAGATAGCGCTTGCGGTGGCGCGTCTCTGGATCAAACAGCTTCATCTCGCCGCCAACGCCCTTGGCGGGCAATTGCCGCAGCGCCTTGGCCAGCAGAGTGAAGTCGGTGACATGCAGCGTCTTCTCGCCCGTGTGGGTGGTAAAGAGCGTCCCCGTCGCCTGGATAATGTCGCCCAGGTCGAGCAGCTTGATCCGCTTATACGCCTCTTCGCCCACCTCGTCGCGCTTGATGTAGACCTGGATGCGACCAGAGCCATCCTCGATGTGCGCGAACGTGGCCTTGCCCATCGGGCGCAGGAAGATCAGCCGCCCAGCCAGCGTGATGCTGGTTCCCTGCTCGGCCAGTGTGTCAAACTGCGCCAGCGCCTCGGCGGCGGTTGTGTCGCGGGCGCTGCGGGCGGGATACGGATCGATTCCAGCGGCTCGCCAGGCTTCGGCCTTGGCCAGCCGCTCTTCGCGCTCGTCCATAGTGGGGCGTCGTCCTCCTGGGTTCCTGATGACCGCTCAAACGCAGGCCATAGCGGATGAATTGTATCACGACGCGCTGGCAGAGAAGCGGGCGGCTGTTGACGCGCGCGAGTGAGCGGTGGCACAGTATGACAGGGAGCGCGCTCACCTCGCGCGCTTCGCCACACACTACGGGGGTGTACGGGTCCCGGTGGGCCTCGCCGTCTTCAAAACGGTCGCGCGGTCGCCTGAGCGGTCGCGGGTGGGTTCGACTCCCATACGCCTCTGCCTCGACTGCTACACGGTTGCGCGGAAGTACAGTCCATTTCTCATAGCCCGAGACGTGACGCGCTTGCGCTCGCTTACGTTAGTAATGTGTATGCGCGCATCCACAACGCAGCCCTCGGAGTGATCCTCGGACTAATCCTCGGCTGATCGCATGGAGAGCAGCGCGCCTGCTGACGGGCAGGCGGCGCATCGTGCCACGTCTGGCGCGGCGCGCGGATCATCTCTGGCCGTTGATGGGTATTTGGTGGCGGTCATCGCTCCTGGACTGGTGTGAAATGTCGGCGCCCGTGCGGCAGCAACCGCGCTCTGGGCGCCATACCACATATGCTCGGAGTGTCTTCAGGACAGCAAGGGGAAAGTGTGTTATGGGGGCAATCAGGATCGGCGCGGCTGTGGCGCGCGCGCTGAAAGCGGCTTACGAGGCAGCCGGAGCGTATCGCCGCAAGACGGCGCTCTCGGTCATCGCCGCGCTCTTGCTGGTCTTCAGCCTGTATGGCATACTGGCGGTTCCACATGCCAGCGCCGCGACGGGGCTGTTCTCCGATGACTTCGAGGCCGACCCCATCGGCTCGGTTCCCTCCGGCTGGACGGTCATCTCTGGTACTGGCTGGTCGGTGCAGCAGGACGGCTCGCACGTCCTGAAGCAGACCGATCCCAGCACCAGCGCCGATCACGTGATCGTTGCTGGCTCACCCTCGTGGACGGACTACACCTTGCAAGCGAGCGTCAAGCCAGGCAGCAACCTCACCCCCTCGACCGTCATCATGGCGCGGTTTGTGGATAACAGCAACCACTACTCCTTCATTCTCAAGAATCGCAGCGAGTGGTGGCTGGGGTATGTCCAGGGCGGCTCCTGGAACACCCTCGACAACGGCTCCTTTAGCTTCAACGCGACGACGTGGTACACCATGTCGCTGACCGTGCAGGGGACCACCATCAGCGCGGCTATCAACGGCAAAACGCTGACCACCGATACCGATAATACGTTCAGCAGCGGCGTGGCCGGCTTCAGCACCAAGGCCACCTCTGAGTTCGACAACGTGCTGGTGACGACCAACCTGATCCAGCCGACGCCCACCGCGACCGCCACGCAGCCGCCAACCCCAACGGCCACCGCGACGGCCACTGCAACCGCGACTCCGTCGCCAACGGCCACCCCGTCGCCAACCGCGACACCGACCGCGACGCCATCACCAACCGTGACACCGACCGCGACGCCATCACCAACCCCGTCGTCAACAGCCACACCGTCACCCACCCCGACCGCGACGCCATCGCCAACCGCGACGCCATCACCAACCCCGTCGCCGACGCCGACACCGGCTCCAACAGCTACACCGGCTCCAACCGCGACGCCGTCGCCGACACCGGCTCCAACCGCGACACCTTCACCCACACCGTCACCCACAGCGACGCCGTCGCCTTCGCCAACCGCGACGCCGTCGCCGACACCGTCGCCCACACCGTCACCGACCGCGACTCCATCGCCCACGCCATCACCGACCGCGACGCCGTTGCCCACACCATCACCGACCGCGACCGCGACGCCGTTGCCCACACCGACCGCGACGCCGCAGTCTGGCGCCCTGTTCTCTGACAATTTTGAGTCAGACGCGATTGGGTCTGTGCCCACTGGCTGGACAGTCATCTCTGGCACGGCCTGGTCGGTGCAGCAAGATGGCACGCATGTCCTGAAGCAGAACGACACCAGCACCAGCAATGCGCATGTGATCGAGGCTGGCTCCGCCAGCTGGACCGATTACACGGTGCAGGCCGATATGAAGCCAGGCGCCAACGACCTCAGTCAGGCCACCGTCATCATGGCGCGTTTCGTGGACAACAGCAACCACTACTCGTTCCTGCTGAAGAACAACAGCGAGTGGTATCTGGGCGTGGTGCAAGGGGGCTCGTGGACAACCCTGGATCAGGGCACGTTCAGCTACAACGCCACCACCTGGTATACCATGTCGCTGACCGTCAAGGGAACCACCATCAGCGCGGCCATCAACGGCGTGACGCTGACGACTGATACCGATTCGACGTTCAGCAGCGGCATGATCGGCTTCAGCACCAAGGCCACCTCTGAATTCGACAACGTGCTGGTGACGACCAGCGGCACGCCGACGCCCACGCCGACACCGTTGCCCTCACCGACTGGCACGCCATCGCCCTCACCGACGCCGTCACAGACACCGACGCCGACTCCTTCACCCACACCGACGCCCACCCCGCCGCCATCTATTGGCGCGGCGCAGCTCTCGGTCTCCGCCACCAGCGCGGGTGTCACCGTCACCAGCCTGGACGCCAACAACAACGGCTGGCAGGCGTTCTTCAATGCCAGCGCGGGCGGCGTCATCTCGAATAACGGCGAGATAGATTCCGGCTCCTATACCGAGTTGGAGGCGCAGAACACGGCGCATGGCCGCATCGAGCAGTATCTGCACACCAGCGGCGATGTCTGGCTGAGCGACCTCACCAACAGCGGCACGGTGACCGTGCTGCGCAACACGCCAGGCATGGTGGTCGTGCAGTCCGTCTCGATTGATTCGACCTATCACCTCAACTGGACGACCACCTGGTACATCTGGCCGGATGGCGAGATGTACGCCGTGCACCAGGTCACCAACACCGGCTCGTCCGCGCTCAACCTGAACAGCACGAACCCGACCGAGCTTGACTTCGGCGGCATGGCGCTGACCTACTACCAGGATCAGTCGCCCAAGGCGTGGTATGTCTACAACGGCGCCGCTACCTCGCCGATCCCCTCGAACACGGTAGGTTCCGAGGCGCAACTCTTCGCGCATATGCCGACGGTCGCCTCGCCGCCGAACATGGGCTATCTGCTCGACAAGTACAACACCTGGGCCTCGCAGGGCATCGGCAACGCGGGCATTGACGAGACGCAGAACAGCTTCCGCGCCAAGGATGAGTGGTTCGGCACGCTCTCCTCGGTCAAGGCGGGGCAGACAATCTCGTTCCTGTTCCTGTTCGATCAGCAGCGCAACCTCACGCAGACGCAGAGCATCCAGATAGACGCGGATTATCGCTCGCCCTCGCTGACAGTCAACATCGGTACACTGGCCAGCAGCGACAACGAGCCAACCGGCGCCACCGTGGTCCAGGGCTTCAACGTGAACATTGGCGCGTATGTCGTGGCGGCCAACGCCAACCATGTCAACGCGCAGCTCGGCTTCCCGTCGGGTGTGAGCCTGCGGCCGCATCCGCGCTTCAAGATCACCAACTGGACGAAGGGCGCGCCGACGCTGACATGGGGCGGCCAGACGCTTACCGCCGGAACCGACTATACCTACGCGCTCAACGCCGCGACCAACACGCTCTACATCCAGCTCGACTTCGATGTCGTCACGTCGAACGCGCAGTCCGGGCAGCGCGTCAACGCCGCCCTCGACATCTCGTAATCTCGTAGCCCTGGCAGCTTTCATGCGCCGCCACCCCCAGCCGAAAGCGCGCTGGGGGTGGCGGCGTGCAGGCGCGAGAAGGTACCATAAAAGGACCAGCAGAGCGTAGCCAGCGCGCGGCGGGTGGAGACTGGCCCGGGCGACGCCACCAGCGAGGTCCGGAGCGTCCGCGCGCGAACGAGGAGCGGATCCCTATGCGTGTACGGTTCCTTTCGGTTTCGTATCGGTTTGGCAGTTCGTCTATGGGCCTCGACCGGCGCTATCAGGAGTTGCGCGAGGCGATGGTCAGCGCGGCGCAAGGCTTTGCATACCTGCACGGAGCCTCAGACTGGCGTCCACCGATGGATGTGCATGAGACAGACGACGCGATTGTGGTCAAGCTGGAGGTCGCGGGCGTACAGGAGGATGACATCGAACTGTCGCTCTATCCCAACGCGCTGGTGGTGCATGGCATCCGCCGCGACGACGCCGAGCACAGCGAGGTGGACTGCTTCCACGCCGCCCAGGTGCGCTATGGACTCTTTCATGCGGATGTCGCGTTGCCAGCGCCGATTCAGCAGGAGGATGTGACGGCTACCTATCGCGATGGCTTCCTGCGCATCCGCTTGCCCAAGGCCACACCCGGCGCGCCCGGAAACTCTGGCGAGCGCTCGCGGCCATCCAGCGAGGGGGCCGATTCGAGCGTGCGCTGGCAGGCCCACGCCGGTGTCGCGTCATCCTAGGCGCCGTCCCAGGCCCAGCGCGAACCCAGCGGATTCCCAGCGCGAATCCGCTCATCATTGTACCGATACAGCATACCGGCGCGCGGTTTTTTTCGCCTGCGCGCGCCTCAGGCCGTCCGATGCGATCACGCGATGGGCGGGCCAGCGGCGTGTAGGCGGAGCGGAGCGCCGAGGAGATAGCGAGATGTTCGACCGTTCATCCGATGAGAGCGCCGACCAGCGCCCCGCCGCGTCCAACGCCCCGGCGGCGGCTGACCAGCCAGCGGAGCCAGCCCAGACGACGATCAGCGCGGACTCGCGGCTCGCCAGCGATGAGCCAGCCATCGTCCCGGTGACCACGGATGAGTCGAACGAGAGCGAGGCCGAGGCGGCCAGCGAGGAGGAGGGCGAGGCGCCTGGCGAGTCGCGCAGCGAGATCGAGCCAGAGGTCGAGATTCCCGATGAACTGGCGGTGCTGCCGCTCAAGGATACCGTCGTCTATCCCTTCTCGGTGGTGCCGCTGGGCATCGGCAAGGAGCGTTCCATCCGCCTGATAGACGACGTGATGCGCGGCTCGCGGCTGGTGGCGCTGGTGGCGCAGAAGGATTCGGATGTCGAGGAGGCTGGCCCGGAGGACTGCTACCGCATCGGCGTCGTGGCGCGCATCGCCCGCATGCTGCGCATGCCTGACGGCACGATGAACATCATCGTGCAGGGGCTGGATCGCATCGCGATCACCGACTACACCGCGACCGAGCCATTCCTGAAGGCGCGCGTGAAGCGCCTGCCTGAGACGACCGAGGACGGCGTAGAGATCGAGGCGCGCACCCGCACCGCCATTGATCTCTTCCAGCGGCTGGTCAATCTGGTGCAATATCTGCCCGACCAGCTCGCGATGGCCGTGATGAACCTCGATGACCCGCGCCAGGTCGTCTACCTGATCGCTAGCAACGCGCAGATGGACCTGGATGTGCGCCAGGCGCTGCTGGAGATGGACAGCGTGCGCGACAAGCTCGACCGTGTCACCGCCTTCCTGACGCACGAGCTGGAAGTGCTGGAGCTGGGCAAGAAGATCCAGAGCGAGGCCCAGGAGGAGATGGGCAAGGTCCAGCGCGAGTACATCCTGCGCGAGCAGCTCAAGGCCATCCAGAAGGAGCTGGGCGAGGAGAGCGAAGAGGCCGCCACCATCAACGAGCTGCGCGAGAAGATCGAGCAGGCCAACATGAACGACGAGGCGCGCAAGGAGGCCAGCCGCGAGCTGTCGCGGCTGGAGAAGATTCCCAGCGCCTCGCCGGAATACTCCGTCATCCGCACCTATCTGGAACTGCTGATCTCGCTGCCGTGGAACAAGAGCACCGGCAAGCCGATTGACGTGGCCCACGCCCGCCAGGTGCTGGACGAAGACCATTACGACCTGGAGAAGATCAAAGATCGCATCCTCGAATACCTCTCGGTGCGCCGCCTGAAGGAGGATCGCCAGCGCGAGGCCGCCGCACGCGCCGAAGCCGAAAAGGCTGAGCAGGCCGAACAGCCTGCGGCCAGCGCCGCCACGAGCGCGACGCCCGCTGACGAGCGCGCGGCTGAGGAGGCGCCCGCGCCGCCGCCTGCCAACACCGCCGCCGAGCGCGCCATCAACCGCGAGCCGATCCTCTGCTTCGTCGGGCCGCCAGGAGTGGGCAAGACCTCGCTGGGGCAATCCATCGCGCGGGCGCTGGGTCGCGAGTTCGTGCGGCTCTCGCTGGGCGGCGTCCACGACGAGGCTGAGATTCGCGGCCACCGCCGCACCTACATCGGCGCCATGCCGGGGCGCATCTTGCAGTCGCTGCGGCGCGCCGGAACCAACGACCCCGTCTTCATGCTGGACGAGGTGGATAAGCTGGCGGCGGACTGGCGCGGCGATCCCTCCTCCGCCATGCTGGAGGTGCTCGACCCAGAGCAGAACTTCTCGTTCCGCGACAACTATCTCGACCTGCCCTTCGACCTCTCGAAGGTCATGTTCATCGCCACCGCCAACGCGCTCGATCCGATCCCGGCGGCGCTGCGCGACCGCATGGAGGTGCTGGAGCTGGCGGGCTACACCGAGGAGGAGAAGCTGCACATCGCGCGGCGCTACCTGTTGCCGAAGCAGATTCGCGCCAACGGGCTGACCGCCGACGAGATCGCGCTGCCCGATGAGACGGTGGTCGCCGTCATCCGCAACTATACGCGCGAGGCGGGCGTGCGCGGGTTAGAGCGCGAGATCGGCTCCATCTGCCGCAAGGTGGCGCGCCAGATCGCCGAGGGCGTCTCAGCGGATGGGGCGGAGCCGCGCACCGTGACGCCCGATATGCTGCGCGACTTCCTGGGCCGCCAGCGCTACTTCGCCGAGGCGGCCGAGCGCATTGACCGGCCAGGCATCGTGACAGGCATGGCGTGGACGTCGGTCGGCGGCGACATCATGTTCATCGAGGCGGCCATGATGCCCAGCCGCGACAACCAGTTGTTGCTGACCGGCCAGCTCGGCGACGTGATGAAGGAGTCGGCGCAGGCCGCGCTGACCTATGTGCGCTCCAACGCGCAGGCGCTGGGCATTGATCCGCGCGTCTTCGACGGCAAAGCCTTCCACATCCATGTGCCAGAGGGCGCGATCCCCAAAGATGGGCCGTCGGCGGGCATCACGATGACCACTGCCATCGCCTCGCTGGTGACGGGGCGCAAGGCGCGCTCGGATGTGGCGATGACGGGCGAGATCAGCCTGCGTGGCAAAGTGCTGCCGATCGGCGGGCTGAAGGAGAAGGTGTTGGCCGCCAATCGCGCGGGCATCACCACCATCATCCTGCCCAAGCGCAACGAGTATGATCTGGAGGAGCTGCCGAAGGAGCTGCGCGCGCAGATGACTTTCGTGCCGGTAGATGACGCGCGCGAGGCGCTGATGGTGGCGCTGGAGGGTGGCCTGCCCGCGCACATCGCGCTGCCTGGCGCGCCCAGCCTGCCCGATCAGGGCGCCTCTGGCCTGGTCGCCAGCCCGAGCTAGCGCCCCCTCCCTCAACCCCTTCCCCGCTGAAGCGGGAGAGGGGAGCTACGGACTGCCGTCGGTGGTATCAGCCGCTTGCGTCGCCCTGCGTTCGCGTGGCGCGCTCGGCGGGCGCGGGGACGAGCGACGCGGGGGCGCCGGGTGGGCCGGATAAGCCGAACGTTGGCAGGATCGGGAGAGCGTCCGTAGCTCGCATGGTCGGCGCCTGCTCAGTGGCCGTGACCCGTGGCCACAGGAAGTAGATGATGGCGAGCAGCAGCGCGACGCAGTTGATGACGCCGCCCTGCCACGAGTCGAGGTGCAGCAGCAGCACGCGATGCAGGTGCGCGGGGATATGCGAGGAGATTCGGTCGTTGCTGGAAGCCAGCACCTCGGACCCAAAGTTGGCCATAAAGGTGACACTGACGACCCCGTAGATCAGCCAGTAGCGCCGATCATAGAGCGCGGCGAGGAAGAAGAGGCCCAGCGCCGGGAACAGGTAGCGCTCCAACTGCAGCGGCGTCACCGTGAACATCGCCAGCGCGATGATCGCCGCCCCCGACCACATCCGGCTGGGCTGCGGACGGCGCCAGACGCCGATCATGGCGATCAGGATGACGATGACGAAGAGCGCATAGCCCACCTCATTGACCGTCAGCGAGCCAATCAGGCGCGAGGAGACACTTTGCGTCGGCACGCCGAGCGCGTACCACAGGTTCCAACCGTCACGCGAGGCGGCTAGGCCCTCTTTAGCCTGCGCGACGCCGACGTTGTGCGCCAGCGCCCCCAGCTCGCCAAACGGCGGGATCAGATAGGGCAGCCAGACCAGCAGCGTCACGCCCAGGAAGGCGATGGCCCCGCGCACGACCATCCTGAAGCCGCCCCAGCGCCACAGATAGACCAGCGCTAGCGGCGCGAAGACGATCGGCTGTGGCTTGAAGTTGACCACCAGCGCCAGCAGCACGCCGCACCAGACCGGCTGCCTGCGCAGCGCGAAGAACAGCGCGACGACAACGCCCAGCAGCACGAGGCCATCGGTCTGCCCCCAGAAGACGACGGCAATCAGGACGCCGGGCGAGATCGCGTAGGTGGCGCAGAGCAGCCACACGACCCAGCGCCGATCGAGCGCATCGAGCGCCTTGACATAGAGGATGGTCAGCAGCGCGAGGTCGGCGATGATGCCGGGCAGCTTGAAGACCACCTGGAGCAGCGACGAGTGCCGGACATCGTGCGCCAGCGGCAGGCCGAGCAGCGCGGCCAACCCGAAGACCACTTTGTCTATCAGGCCATAGAAGTAGATGGCGACTGGGGGATAGTTGGGGTAGTAGAGCCAGTTCGGCCCCTTGCCGCCGAGCGAGTAGACATGCAGCAGATCAATATTGGCCAGATGCCCCCAGTATTCATACGTGCCCATGTCGAAGGACTTCATCAGGTTGGGCGCCAGCGCCAGCCGCACAGCCAGCGCCAGCGCCATCAGCGCCAGATAGGCAAAGCCATCCGCGCTGCGCAGCCACGCCAGCAGGGGGCGCAGTCGGGCGCGTAGCGTGCTCAGGCTCATCTGGCTTCCCGTGTTTCCCTCTGGCTTCCAGCGCTCATCGAGCGCGAGCGGACCCCGTTAATGTAACCGCCGCGGGCCAGGAGCGGTAACGACGCCACGAC
>JAICVT010000451.1 GCA_025935235.1 Ktedonobacterales bacterium
CGCGTTCGTCGTGCCGCCCTACCAGCGCCCCTACGCCTGGACGATCGAGCACGCTAGCGAGCTGTTCGATGACCTGCTGACCGCGCTGGGCGATTCCTCCGCGCCGGTCGAGGAGTTGAACCCGTATTTCTTGGGCAGCATCGTGCTGATCAAAGGCGACCGGCCCGAGGCGCAGATCGTGGATGGGCAGCAGCGGCTGATCACGCTAACCATCCTACTGGCGGCGCTGCGCGCGGTCGTGCCCGCCGAATTCGCCGAGAGCATCACGCGGCGGCTGTATGAGCCCGCCGACCCGCTCAACAATATCCCCGCGCGCTATCGCCTGCGCCCCAAGGAGCGCGACGCCGCCTTCTTCCAGCAATACATCCAGAGCGAGAACGCCATCCAGCGCATGCAGGGGCAGATGCACGCCGAGCTGACCGAGAGCCAGCGCAACATGCACGAGAACGCGCTGCTCTACCTGCGCCAACTGCGCGAACTGCCAGAGCCGCGGCGCGTGCGGCTGGCGCAGTTCCTGGCGCAGCGCTGCCTGCTGGTGGTCGTCTCCACCCCCGACCTCGGCTCGGCCTACCGCATCTTCTCCGTGCTGAATGATCGCGGGCTGGACCTCTCCTACGCCGACATCCTGAAGGCCGAGGTGATCGGCCAGCTGCCCGAGGTGGAGCAGAGCGAATACACACTGCGCTGGGAGCAGGTGGAAGAGTCACTGGGCCGCGACGCCTTCAACGACCTGATCGGCCACCTGCGCTCGATCTATCGCCGCACGCGGCGGCGCGGCGAGATTCTGGAGAGCTTCCGCCAGGATGTGATGCAGGCGCTGCGCGATTCGCGGCGGCTGATTGATGAGGCGCTGGTTCCCTATGGCTCAGCGTTCTATGTCATCCAGAACGCCGTCTACGAGCATCCCGATGCGGCGCTGGCGGGCAGGATCAATCAGACGCTGCGCTGGCTCAACCGCGTGGACAATGCCGACTGGGTTCCCGCCGCGCTGATGTATTTGCAGCGCTACCACGATCAGCCGGAGCGGCTGGCGCGCTTCTTCGCCGATCTGGAGCGGCTGGCCGCTTCGCTGATGATTCGCCGCCAGTTCGCGCATCGCCGCGAGCAGCGCTACTGGCGCATCCAGGCGGTCATCCGTCAGGGCGAAGACCTCGCGCACCCCGATTCGCCGCTGCAGCTGGCCTCACACGAGCGCGACGAGACCATCCAGACGCTCGGCAGCGAGATCTATCTGATGCCAGCCCCGCCGCGCAACTACCTCTTGCAGCGGCTCGATAGCGCGCTGGCCGGCGCGGGCGCCACCTACGACTCGCATGTCATCACGGTGGAGCATGTGCTGCCGCGCAACCCGCCCGCCAAGAGCGAGTGGACGGAGTGGTTCCCGACGGCAGCGGTGCGCGCCCGCTGGACGCACAAGCTGGGCAATCTGGCGCTGCTCTCGCGCGTCAAGAATATGCAGGCCGAGAACTACAGCTTTGCCGTCAAGAAGAAGACCTACTTCACTACCAAGGATGGTGTCTCGCCCTTCGCGCTGACCACGCAGGTGCTGCGCGAGCAGACCTGGACCCCGCAGGTGGTGGAGCGCCGCCAGCGCGAACTGATCGGCGTGCTGGCCCAGCTCTGGCGCTTGCAGGGGGCGTGAGGCACGAGACGCCGTGCGCTCCATCGGTGCGGGCAAGCGGACCGCTAGTCTGTGCCGTGGTTGTGAGGCGCCCATCGTGGCGCGTGAGTGAGGTGTGAGCCGCGCATGGCAGGATGAGGCCAGATGCGCGCCAGGCGCGGCTCGTTCCTCTGGGGTGGACGAGCCGCCCGCGTATCGCGGGAAAGGCGAACTAGTCATGATGTGGGGTTACTACGCTCCAGGCACAGGCTGGATGGGCTGGTCTATGGCGCTCTCGACGCTCTTCTGGCTCGCGCTACTCGGCGTGATCATCTGGGGCATTGTGCGCCTGACGAGCCGACGTGGCCGCTCGACCGTACAGGCGCCGCCGCTCTCGGCGGAGGAGATCCTGCGCCAGCGCTATGCGCGCGGCGAGATTGACGCCCAGACCTATGAGACGATGCGCGAGCGCCTCCAGACGAGTGACAGAGCCGAGGAGCTGAGCGCGCCACGCAGCTAAGCTGGGCTGACCCGCTCAACGCTGGCCACTGCGCGACCGGCTCGATCCGCGCCAGCGTGTGAGTCGCGATCACAGCGCAACCCATCGCGCCGCGCTACGTAGTGCTAGACATGGAGCGGCTGACGTTTGCAGGTGTCAGCCGCCGCTTGCTCGCTGGCAGCCATCTCTAGCTCGCCCCGCGCGGGGCGTGGGAGTCAACGTCTATGATGACACCACCGCAACAACAGCCGTACACGGATGAGGCGCGGCGACAACTGGCGCAGACGGATGACATCCGGCGCGATCTCCAGGCGTCGCTGGAGGCGCGGCGCGAGCTGGGACCCGGCTACGACGAGCATTTCCTCAATGCGCTGGTCGAGAAGTTGACGGCCACCGTGCGGCAGCAGGTCGCCAGCGCGCCACGCCCGCCCGCGCCCAGCAATCATCTCGGACGCAACGAGCGCACCGCCATCGCCATCTGCTCGCTGATCTTCGCCATCCCGCTGATCGCCATCGCCGGGGATGTCGCGCAATTGACGGGCATCCTCGCCATCGCCGTGATGGTCGCGCTCGTCAACTTCTTCGCGTCGCGCTAGCCGCACATCGCGTGGCCCATTCCGGCGCTTCGTCTGACGCGCGCGCTGCGTCCCGCTATACTGAAGGCGCGGCGCGCTACAGTGGCGCGCCTTTAGAGCGACGGAGAGCGATGGAGGGCGCCAGGCGATGCGCAGCGGAACGCTGGGGAGCGCGCGCGGGATTGTGCCCATCCTGCTGGGCGTGATGGCGGGCGTCGCGCTCTGTGCGGTAGTCTTTGCCGCGCTGACCTTCAATAACAAGACAGCGCCCGATTCCACGCCAGCCGCCCGCGCCATCTGCGCCGACCTCAGCGCCCAGCGCTACGACGCGCTCTATACCATGCTCAGCCCCAACCTCCAGAGCGAGGGATCGGAGGCGCAGTTCGCGGCCAGCCAGCGCGAGCTGGATAGCCTGCAAGGCGTCGTCACCACCTGTGCGGCCACCGTCGCCAGCCAGAGCGACGGCGTGGCGAGCCTCACCCTCAACCTGCGGCGTGGCGCGGCGCCCGCCGTAAGCGCGCACGTCACGCTAGCGCAGGCGGGCGAGGGCTGGCGGATCAGCAG